>DATMGW010000422.1:0-10166 GCA_035555295.1 Caldimonas sp. | reverse complement strand
AGGCGCTCGGCATCGTCGGCGAGTCCGGCTGCGGCAAGTCGACCGTGGCGCGCGCGTGCCTCCGCCTGATCACGCCCGACGCCGGCAGCGTGCGCTTCGACGGCATCGACGTCGCCGCCGCGAGCGCGTCGGCGCTGCGCGCGTTGCGGCGCCGCCTGCAGATCGTCTTCCAGGATCCGGCCTCGGCGCTCGATCCGCGCCAGCGCGTTGCCGACGCGCTCGGCGAGTCGATGCGGGTTCACGGCATCGCCCGCGGCAAGGCGGTGACGAGCGCCGTGCTGCGCCTGCTCGACGAAGTGGGTCTTCCGCCGACCGCCGCGCGCCGCTATCCGCACGAGTTCTCGGGCGGCCAGCGCCAGCGCATCGGCATCGCCCGCGCGCTGGCGCTCGGCCCCGACCTCGTCTTCGCCGACGAGCCTGTGTCTGCGCTCGACGTCAGCGTGCAGGCGCAGATCCTGGTGCTCCTCGACGAGCTGCGGGAGCGGCGCAAGCTCGCCTTCGTGTTCATCTCGCACGACCTCGGCGTGGTGCGGCATTTCTGCCAGCGAGTCGCCGTGATGTACCTCGGCCGGCTGGTCGAAGAGGGCCCGGTGCCGGCGATCTTCGAAGCGCCGCTCCATCCTTACACGCGCCTGCTCAAGTCGTCGTCGCCGATCCCCGATCCGGACCAGGCGGTCGCGCTCGACCTGCAGGAAGGCGAGCCGCCGTCGCCCGTCCATCCGCCATCAGGCTGCCACTTTCACCCGCGCTGTCCCTTCGTCATGGAGCGGTGCAAGGTGACCGCGCCCGCGCTCGAGGAGGTCGTTCCCGGCCGCCGCGTTGCCTGCTATCTCTTCCCGACTTCCGCTGCCGCTTCAGGAGACGGCACCGGACCCGTACTGGCCCCGCAATAGCCTGCCGCTGCGAAACCGCTCGAGCGCATAAGGGGCAAGCGACATGTCCGTCGGCAGGCCGAGCACTTCCTGCGCCAGCACTCGCCCGACGGCAGGCGACAGCTTGAAGCCGTGCCCGGAAAACCCGTAGGCGACGACGAGCCCGGGGACGTCGGGCAGGCGGCCGAGCACCGGATTCCAGTCGGGCGTGACGTCGTAGACCCCGGTCCACGAAGACGCCAGGCCAGCGGCCGCATAGGAAGGAAAACGCTCGGCGACCTGGGCGCCGACCTGGAGCACGTAGTCCATCGGAATGTCGCCTTGCTCGTTGTCCGGCGCGGCGAGGGTCTCGCCGGCGCCACCCTCGCTCACGAGCATCTGCGTGCCGCCGTAGCTGCGGCAGTACAGCATCCCGGGCGAGCCGAGGTCCTTGTAGACCGGCATCGCGAACGTGTAGGGCTCTGGCCCCGCGAGCGCCAGCACGCTGTGCCGTTCGGCGGACACGGGCGTCTCGATCCCGGTCCAGCGCTCGATGTCCTTGGCCCAGATGTTCTGGGCACTGACGACGCTGCTACTCGAGAAACGCCCTTGCGAGGTGTCGACCCCGGCGACGCGACCGCCTTCGAGCAGCAGGCGCTCGACCTCGACGCCCTCGATGATCTTCACGCCGCGGCGTCGCGCCGCGCGCGCGAAGCCGCTGGCGACGAGATAGGCATCGGCGAATCCCGCTTCGGGCTCGAAGCCGATCAACGCGGCATCGTCGAAGCGGCAGATCGGCAGACGCAGCGCCGCCTCCTGCGCAGAAAGCAAATCCACCTCGATCCCCTTGGCCTGCTGGGCGAGCAGCGCGGCGCGCAGCGGCGCCAGCTTCGGGCCTTCGGGCGCAGCGATCAGGTAGCCGCACTTGACCAGGCCGGCCGAAGCCTCGTCGTCACCGAGGTAGGCGGCGAACGAATCGAAGACCTGCCACGAGCGCCGGGCGAGCTCGACGTTTTCCGGCACCGAGTAGTGCGTGCGCAGGATGCCGCTCGATTGCGACGAGGTGCCGGAGCCGACCTGCGCCCGGTCGAGCACGACGACGTCGCGCGCACCAAAGGCCGCGAGGTGGTACGCGATCGACGTGCCGATCACGCCCGCACCGATCACGACGACATCGTGGACCATCGTGATGTCCCTCGCCAAACGCTCCGTTGCAGCAGCAGCCGGCTCAAACCGGCAGGTCGATCGCCGGCAGCACCGTGCCGCGGCACTCGCCGAAGCCGATGCGCGCGAAGCCCGGCCGCTCGCACCAGCCGGTGAAGACCACGGCATCGCCGTCGGCCAGGAAGCCGCGCTCCTCGATCTGCCCGGAGCCGCCTTCGAAACGCACGGGTTTGCGCCCCGCATGGCTCATCTCCATCAGGGCACCGGCTTCCGAGGCTGTCGGCCCCGAGATCGTGCCGCTGCCCAGCAGATCTCCCGCCTGCAGGTTGCAGCCACCGACGGTGTGGTGGGCCAGCATCTGCGCGACAGTCCAGTGCTGGTGGCGAAAGCTGGTGCGCGTGAGCCGCGCCGGGCCGATGCCGGCGGCGCGGCGCGACGGCGTCTCGATCGCCATCTCGAGCCGGATGTCGATCGCGCCATGCTCGCGCGTCGCGGCGCTGTCGAGGTAGGGCAAGGGCTGCGGTGCGGGCGCCTCGCGTTGCCAGGCCAGGCGGTACGGCGCGAGCGCTTCCATCGTCACGATCCACGGCGAGATCGTCGTCGCGAAGTTCTTCGCCAGGAAGGGCCCGAGCGGCTGCATCTCCCAGCCCTGGATGTCGCGCGCCGACCAGTCGTTGAGCAGGCAGGTGCCGAACAGGTGCGACTCCGCCTCGCGCAGCGGCACCGGGCTGCCGAGCGCGTTGCCCGTGCCGACGAAGATGCCAAGCTCGAGCTCGTAGTCGAGCCACACGCAGGGGCCGAAGCTCGGTGCGCTCGCGCTCGGCGCCTTCGCCTGGCCGAGCGGCCGGCGCACCGGCGTGCCGCTGACGACGACGCTCGACGCACGGCCGTGGTACGCGATCGGAAGGTGATGGAAGTTCGGTGCCACGTCGGCGACGCCGAACAGCCTGCCGATGTTGAGCGCGTGGTGATACGAGGTATAGAAGTCCGTGTAGTCGCCGATGCGCGTCGGCACGCCGTATTCGGCCTCGCGCTGCGGCACGAGGCAGGCGACGAGCGGATCCGGCGTTGCGCTGCTCGCATCGAGGAGCGCGAACAGGCCGTGGCGCAGGGCTTGCCACGCCGCCGGCCCGAGCGCCATGAAGTCATTCAGCGCCGGTTGCGCGCAGGCCTGCGCCGCGTGCGCGGCCGGGCCGTGCAGCGCGCCCGCATCGCTCAGCGCGCCGAGGTCGACGATCTGGTCGCCGATGGCGACGCCGCCGCGAAACGCTGCGCCGCCGCCGGCACGGCGAAACACGGCGAACGGCAGGTTCTGGATCGGGAAGTCGCAACCCGCGGCGTTGGCCGATGCGAGCCAGCTGCGCGCGTCGGCGTCGTGGGTCCGGTTCAGGTCGACGCTCATCACGCCGCCATCAGCTTGTCGTCGAAGATCGCGACGGCGCGCGTCCAGCCGGCCGATGCGCCGCGGATCTTGTGCGGGAAGCACGAGATGTAAAACCCGCTGCCCGGCAGCGCCTCGAGGTTGTGGAGCTTTTCGAGGTGGCAGTAGCCGATGTCGCGGCCGGCCTTGTGTCCTTCCCAGATCAGCGAGGCGTCGTGCGTCTGCCCGTACTTCTTCGCCGTGTGGACGAAGGGCGCGTCCCAGCTCCAGGCGTCGGTGCCGGTCAGGCGCACGCCGCGCTCGAGCAGGAACATCGTCGCCTCGTAGCCCATGCCGCAGCCGCAGGATACGTAGTCCGGCTGTCCGTAGCGCGCGCCGGCGCGCGTGTTGACGACGACGATCTCGAGCGGCGAGATCGTGTGCCCGATGCGCGCCAGCTCGGCCTCGACGTCGGCCGCCGTCACGACGTAGCCGTCGCCGAAGTGGCGGAAGTCGAGCTTCACGCCGGGCTGGAAGCACCACTCCAGAGGCACCTCGTGGATGGCGATCGCGCGCTCCTTCGCGCCGAGCGCCTGGTTCATCGTCGAGTGGAAGTGATAGGGCGCGTCGAGGTGCGTGCCGTTGTGCGTCGACAGCTGCACCAACTCGACGGCCCAGCCCTCGCCGTCGGGCAGGTCTTGCTTCTTCAGGCCGGGGAAGAACGGTGCGATCTGCGCAAAGGTGTTCTCGTGCGTGAAGTACTCGATCTTCGGTGCGAACGCAGGCGGGTCGGAGAGCACGTCGTTCTCGAGAAAGATCGACAGGTCGACGAAGGTGCGGGGCATACAAAGGTCCTCGTTCTAGGGTGATTGCCACTTCAACAACTTGCGCTCGGCGAGCGCCAGCAGCGCGTTGCTCGCGAAGCCGACGACGCCGAGCAGCACGATGCCGGCAAACAGCTCGCTGGCGCGAAACGACCGTGCCGCAAGCAGGATGGCCTGGCCGAGGCCGGCTTGCGATGCGATCATCTCGCCGACGACCGAGACGATCAGCGATACCGTCATCGACAGGCGCATGCCGGCAAGGATGTCGGGCAGCGCGTTCGGCAGGCCGAGCTTCCAGACGAAGGCCGAGCGCCCGAGCTGCAGGCAGCGCGCGACCTCGACGAGGCGCGGTTCGACCGCGGCAAAGCCGTGCACGGTGGCGAGCAGCACCGGCCACATCGCGCCGAAGGCGACGACGAACAGGACCATGCCCGGGCTCAGCCCGAAGATCGCGATCGCCAGCGGCAGCAGCGCCGAGGCCGGCAGCGGCCGCACGAACTCGAGCGTGGGCTGCAGATAGGAGCGCGCGCTCGGCGAGATGCCGATCAGGGCGCCGAGGCCGATGCCAGCGAGCGAGGCGAGCAGCCAGCCCTGCAACATGCGCAAGGTCGTCGCGAGCGCGAACGCAGCCAGGTCGCCGCCTGCAGCCAGGCCTTCGCGCAGGCTCTCCGTGGTTGCCTCGGGCGTCGGCAGGAAGACGCGGCTGATCCAGCCGGCGTGGCTCGTGGTCCACCAGAGCGCGATGAACGCGACGAAGACCGCGCCGGAGCCGAGCCATGCCCTTTGCTGCGCGGTGTTCACGAGACCGCTCCCATGCGCCGCGCGACCGTACGCTGCAAGCGCAGCGCTGCCGCGTTGACCGCGAAACCGACCACGCCGATCCAGCCGAGCCACGCGAGCATCAGCGCCGGCTCCAGGCTTTGCTGCGCGATCATGATCGCGTAGCCCATGCCGTTCGGGTTGGCCGCGATCTCGACCGTCACCGCCACCACCAGCGAAACCGCGACGCCCAGGCGCAGGGCGACGAACAGGCGCGGCACGCAGGCCGGCAGGACGATCTTCCAGCTCCGCTGCAATGGACTCAGGCCCAGCACGTGGCCGACTTCGAGCAGGCGCGAGTCAACCTGCGCGACCGCAGCCTGCGTCAGCAGCAGCATCGGCCAGAACGACGCGAACGCGACGACCGCGACCTCCATGCGCAGGCCGAAGCCGAACACGAGCATCGCCAGCGGGATCAGAGCGACCGACGGCACCGGTCGCAGCATCTCGACGCTGACGACGCTGAGCTGCGCGGCGCGCTTCGACAGGCCGAGCGCGGTGCCCAGCGTGATGCCGAGCGCGGCGCCCAGGCCCAGGCCGAGCGCGGCGCTCGCCAGCGTGAACGCGGTCGCGTTCAGCAAGGAACCGTCGCTGACCGCGCCGATGAAGGCACGCAGCGCGGCGCTCGGCGGCGCGATCGCATCGCTGCCTTGGGCGAACGTGCGCGCATAGAGCTCGAACAGCGCCAGCAGCGCGGCCGGGAACCACCACGGCCGCAGCACCCTAAGCATGGCCCAGCTCGATGAACGCGAACAGCTCGCGGCGCAAGCTCAGGAACGCCGGGTGCTCCTTGGTGCCCAGCTGGTCGCGCGGGTGCGGGATGTCGACCGGCAGCATGCGCGCCAGGCTGGGCCGGCCGGGAGCCGGGTGCGACTGCAGCATGATCACGCGGTCGCCCAGGTAGATCGCCTCGTCGAGGTCGTGAGTCACGAAGATGACCGTCAGGCCTTCGTCGCGCACCAGCCGTGCGACCTCGTCCTGCAGGGTCTGGCGGGTCAGCGCATCGAGCGCGCCGAAGGGCTCGTCCATCATCAGCAGTTGCGGCCGCTGCGCGAGGCAGCGAGCGATCTGCACACGCTGCTGCATGCCGCCCGAGAGCTGGGTCGGAAACTTGTGCACGTGGGCCGCGAGGCCGACCTTGCCGAGCACCTCGGCGATTCGGGCCGCGTGCTCGTCCCGGGGCAGGCCGGCCGCCTCGAGCGCGAGCGCGACGTTGCCCTCGACCGTGCGCCACGGCAGCAAGGCGCGGCCGTAGTCCTGGAACACGAACGCGACCTCGCGCGACGGTTGCGTCACCGCCTGGCCGTTGCGCCGCACCTCGCCCCCGCTGGCGCTGACGAGGCCGCTCGCTGCACGCAGCAGCGTGGTCTTGCCGCAGCCGCTCGGGCCGACGATGCAGACGAACTCGCCGCGCTCGACCTCGAACGAGGTCGGCGAGAGGATCTCGCGTCCGCCGAGGTGGATCGCGACGCGGTCGAAGCTCAGCAGGCTCATCTGACGATCAGGCGGGCCGGGTCGATCGAGGTCTTGAGCATGTCCTGGTCCTTCATCATCGCCAGCCAGTAGGCGACCTGCTTGGCGCTGACGGTCGGGCCCGGCGGCGAGATCTGCATCTTCGCGAGGACCTCGGGCGGCAGCTTGATGTACCTGCCGATCGCCGCACGCACCTTGTCGCCGTTCTTCGGCTCCTGCACGAAGGCCGCGCCTTCCTGCACCGCCTCGCGGAAGGCCTTCGCCGCCGCCAGGTTCTTCTCCACCCACTCGCGCTTCGCTGCGAGGTAGATCGTGTGGTTTCCGTCGGCGAGGAAGGTCGCGTAGTACGAGGCGACGTAGCCGGCGCCGCTGTCGACGATGCGGCTCATGAACGGGTCGGCGGTGACGACGGCGTCGATCGAGCCGCCGCGCAGCAGATCGGCGTGCTGGGGGAACGCCGCCTCGACGAAGGTGACCTTCTTGTAGTCGACGCCGCTTTGCTTGAGCCAGGCGCGCAAGGTGACGTGCAGGAACGCGCCCAGCCCTGGCACCCCGATCTTCTTGCCCACGCAATCGGCCGCGCCATGGATGCCCGAGCCGGCGCGTGCGACCAGGCCGAAGGCGGTGAAGGCCTTCGACGTGACGCCGCCGCCGGCGAGCACGACCAGGTCGAGGCCGCCGTCGACCGCTTGCAGCAGCACCGACGGCGTCGGGCCGCCGATCTGCAGCGAGTCCGACTGCAGCGCCGCGGGAATCGTCGAGTTCAGCGGGATGAACTTCAGCTCGACCTCGATGTTGCGCCTCGCGAAGTAGCCCTCCTCGGCGGCGACGAAGACCGAAGCGAAGTCGGTGACGGCGGTGTAGCCGAACACGATCTTCGTCGAGGCCTCGGCGCGCGCCGGAAGCGCAGCAGCGGCGGCGAAGGCGGACAGTGCGGCAAGGGCGGTGCGGCGTTTCATGCAGGGCTCCTGGTGCGTTGCGTGGGCGTCTTCTTCTGCCTGGCGGGTACGGGCACGGCGGCGCCGGGCAGCGCGGCGCGGATGCCGCCGACGATGAAGGCGACCAGCAGCGGCGCGGCGGCAGGGTCGTTGGCACGGCTTTGGCCATTCGAGAGCCGGTCGATGCGGTTGTCGGTCAGGTGATGCATCAGTGCGCCGAGCGCGAACTGGTAGACCCACGCCACCTCGCCGCGCGTCGCATGCGGCAACGCGCGCTGCAGCGCGTCGATGAAGGCGTGGGCCAGCGGGTCGAAGAGGACGCGCAGGATGCGGTCGGTCTCGGCGCGGGCGTGATAAAGCTCGCGCGCCACCAGCAGCGCGTAGTACTCGCCCTCGGCGCTGGCGCGCAGGCGGATGACCGGGCCGGTGAAGGCCTCGATGATTCGCGTCAGCGTGGCGGGCCCGGGGTGCGCCGTGTCGATGGCGTCGAGCGCCGCCAGGCGCGCTTCGATCGAGGGGCTCCAGTGCTCGAAGATGGCGTGAAACAGCTCGTGCTTCGCGCCGTAGTAGTAGCCGACCAGGGCCAACGGCACGCCGGCCTCGAGCGCGATGTCACGGATAGCGACGGCGTGGTAGCCGTGCTGGGCGAACAGCTTCTCGGCCGCGAGCAGGATCGCCTGCTTCCGGTCCGGCCGCTCCGGCAGGCCGACGCCACCGCGGCGCCGGCGCGCGGCCTGTGGCGAAGACGAGGCGCTGCTGCTTGGCATGACGAAGTTGTACGGTCGTACAAGACTCTTGTACAATCGTACAAACCCTGATCGAGCTTCGCCGCTTTCGACAGGAAGCAATCGGCGCCTGCGTAAGAATGGATCCGGGATGGATCCATGAACTTCGACGTCATCGTCATCGGCCTCGGCGCGATGGGCAGCGCCACCGCGTACCAGCTCGCCCGGCGCGGCGCGCGAGTCCTCGGCATCGATCGCTTCCACCCGCCGCACGAGCTCGGTTCCAGCCATGGGGCGACGCGCATCACGCGGCTGTCGGTGGGCGAAGGAGCGGAGTACGTTCCCCTGGTCCGCCGCTCGCACCGGATCTGGCGCGAGATCGAGGCGGCATCGGGCGAGGAATTGATGCTGACCACGGGCGGACTCGTCATCGGCCGGATGCAGGGCGGCAGCGAGCTGCACGGCCAGCGCGACTTCGTGAGCATGACGATCGAGCTGGCTCGCAGCTTCGGCATCGCGCACGAGCTGCTCGATGCCGACGCGATCGCGCGGCGCTTCCCGCAATTCCTGGTGCGCTGCGACGAGCGCGCCTACTTCGAGCCCGAGGCCGGCGTCCTGCGTCCGGAACGTTGCGTCGCGGCGCAGATCGAGCTGGCCCGGCGCGGCGGCGCCCGCATCGTCACCGGCGAAGCGGTCACCGGGTTGGCCGCCGAAGGCGATGCCGTCACGGTGCAGACGGCGATTGGCTGCTACCACGCAGCGCACGCCGTCGTGACGGCCGGAGCCTGGATCCCCGGGCTCGTGAACGGCCGCTACGCCCGGACCTTGCGCGTGCAGCGACAGACGCTGCACTGGTTCGAAGCGAACGAGCCCGCGTCGTATGCGCCCGGCCGCTGCCCGGTCTTCATCTGGTCGCACGGAGAGACGGCGTCGGA
Source organism: Caldimonas sp. (assembly GCA_035555295.1). Lineage (GTDB taxonomy): Bacteria > Pseudomonadota > Gammaproteobacteria > Burkholderiales > Burkholderiaceae_C > Schlegelella_A. The sequence goes on along the minus strand of DATMGW010000422.1, from coordinate 1,077 downwards.
CGCCTTCTACGGCGTGCCGATGGCCGATGGCGTCGCCGGGGTCAAGGTCGGCACGCAGCAGCACGAAGCCGACACCACGCCCGACACGGTGGAGCGAAGCGTCGCCCGCGCCGAGAGCGAGGCGATGCACGCGCGCCACGTGCGCGGCCGCCTGCGCGGCGTCGGCGCGCAGCCCGTGCAGGCTGCGACCTGCCTCTACACGGTCGCACCGGAAGCGCGCTTCGTCGTCGACCTTCATCCCGAGGTCGAGCGGGCGATGGTGGTTTCGGCCTGCTCGGGCCACGGCTTCAAGCACTCGGCGGCGCTCGGCGAGGCGGTGGCCGAGACCTTGCTCGAAGGGCACTCGTCGCTCGACCTGGCGCCGTTCGCGTGGCGCTGACCCCGGCCGACGGCGTTCGGAATCGATGGGCATACTGCGTTCCGTGAACGCCGGATCCGAACGCGCCATCGTCAGCTGGCACGCCCACGTCTACTTCGATCCCGCTTCGACGCGGTCGCAGGCGGAGCGTGTGCGCGCCGGCATCGCCGAGCGCTTCCAGGTCCAGCTCGGGCGCTGGCACGAGGTGCCCATCGGCCCGCATACGGCGGCGATGTACCAGGTGGCCTTCGACGTCGACGTCTTCGCCGACCTGGTGCCGTGGCTGGCTCTGCATCGCGAGGAGCTGAACGTGCTGGTTCATCCCAACACCCTGGCGCCGCGCGCCGACCACCTGGTTCACGCCCTCTGGCTGGGCCCGCCGTTGCCGTTGCGGGGCGACGTGCTGCCCGAACGGATCGAGGCCGGCGAAGAGTCGCCGGTCGTCCCCAATACCTGAGGCCCGTGCCGGCCGGCCATCAGAACGTCGGCTCGGTCTCCTGCAGCGCGTCGTAGATCTTGCCGAACGCGGCGTCGGGCTGGCCGTCGGCACCGCTGAACCGGGCCCGCACACTGTCCGGTAGGGCAGCCAGCGCCACTTCGGGCGCGACCTTCTGCGCGACGGCGGTTGCCAACGCACAGCCGCTGCGCAGCGCCAGATCGAGCGGCCCGTCGCTATCGGCCGGTGGCTGCGCCGCCTTGCGGATCGTGTCGGCGACGGG
>DATMGW010000421.1:0-3692 GCA_035555295.1 Caldimonas sp. | reverse complement strand
TGCGTCGGATAGAGGTCGAAGACGAGCCGGTAGCGGTACGCCGCTACCGGCTCGAGCGTGAAAAGCTGCGGCGCGGTCGGCTGTTTCAGGTCGATGACGAGGCGAACGACGCGCGGCAGGTTCTGCCCGACGCGCACCCCGGCGATGAACGGGTCGTCGGAGCGCACCTTGCCGACGAGCTCGCGCAACTGCGGGCTGAGCTCGAGGCCGTCGACGTCGATGACGAGGCGCGACGGGTTCTCGGCGACGAAGTGGTGCTCGGCGAGCTCTGCGTCCGATTCGATCGTGATGCGCGTGTAGTCGTCGGCCGGCCAGACGCGCACCGCGATGATGCTGGCCGCGCCGAAGGCGATCTCGCGCGCGCCCAGGCCGAGCGCCAGCGCTCCCATGCTGCGCAGCGCGGCACGGCGCGAAGGCGATTTCATGGCAGCAGGGCCTCGCCGGTCTCGCTCAGCGCGATGAAGCGCACGTCGCGCGCGTCGCCGACATCGCGCGGCGCGATCTCGATGCGCAGGTCGCAGCGCGGCAGCAGGGCAGCGGCCTTCTCCGGCCATTCGACGAGCTTCAGGCCGGGGCTCGCGAAGACGTCGCGAAAGCCCGCGTCTTCCCATTCGGCGGGATCGTCGAAGCGGTAGAAATCGCAGTGGGCGATGTCGAAGGCACTGTCACCCTCGCCGGCGCGATAAGGTTCCATGAGCGCATAGCTCGGGCTCTTGATCGCGCCCGTGACGCCAAGGGCATGGAGCAGGTGGCGGACGAAGGTCGTCTTGCCGGCGCCGAGGGGACCGTGCAGCTCGATGAACGCGTCGCGCAAGGCGGCGCGGCGCGCCAGGATCGCGGCGCTCGCCGCACAGGTGGCTTCGTCGCGCCACACGGCGGGCCGGGTTCCTAGAATCGACGACGCGGCCAACGAGGCATCCTGCTGTGTCAAAAGTTCTGGATGGCGACGCCTTGCTCGCGCGCATGCGCGCTTGGGGCAGTGAGCTCGGATTTTCCCAGATCGGCGTCGCCGACATCGATCTCTCCGCGGCCGAGGATTCTTTCCTCGCCTGGATCGGCAACGGTTTTCACGGCACGATGGACTACATGGCGGCGCACGGGCTGAAACGGGCCCGGCCGGCCGAGCTGGTCCCGGGCACGCTGCGCGTCGTCACAGCGCGCCTCGACTACCTGCCGCGCGGCACGGATCGCGACTGGCAGGCGATCGAATGGCGGCGCCGCGAGAGCGAGCCCGAGCGCGCCGCGATCTCGCTCTATGCGCGTGGCCGCGACTACCACAAGGTCTCGCGCGCGCGCCTGCACCAGCTCGCCGACCGCATCGCCGTCGCGATCGGCCCGTTCGGCCATCGCGTCTTCACCGATTCGGCGCCGGTGCTCGAAGTCGAGCTCGCGGCCCGGAGCGGCATCGGCTGGCGCGGCAAGCACACACTGGCGCTCGACCGCGAGGCCGGCTCGATGTTCTTCCTCGGCGAGATCTATGTCGACGTCGCGCTGCCGACGACGCCGCCGGTCGAGCCGCATTGCGGCAGCTGCAGCGCCTGCATCGACGTCTGCCCGACCGCAGCCATCGTCGGCCCGTACCGGCTCGACGCGAGGCGCTGCATCTCCTACCTGACGATCGAGCTGAAGGAGGCGATTCCCGTCGAGTTCCGCGCCGCGATCGGCAACCGCATCTACGGCTGCGACGACTGCCAGCTCGTCTGCCCCTGGAACAAGTACGCACGGACCAGCCCGCTCGCCGATTTCGACGCGCGGCCGGGGTTCGACGGGCCGGGGCTGCTCGAGCTGTGGGCGTGGAGCGAAGCCGACTTTCTGCGTGCCAGCGAAGGCAGTGCGATCCGCCGCATAGGCCACGAGCGCTGGCAGCGCAACCTCGCCGTCGCCTTGGGCAACGCCTTGCGCGCGACCGGCAACGCGCAGATCTCCGCGGCGTTGCGCGCCCGGCGCGAGAGCGCGAGCGAGCTCGTTCGCGAGCACATCGACTGGGCGCTGGCGCAAGGCGCGCCCGCCTGAGGCCGGGCCAGCGGCGCTCAGGGCGGCGCCGCCAGCGCGCCCTGCACGCCGAGCCAGAGCGGCACGCTGATCATGCCGAGCAGGGTCGACACGGTGACGAGCCCGGCGACGAAGCCCCCGTCGCCGCCCATGCGCGCGGCCAGCACGTAGGCGCTCGAGGCGGTCGGCAAGGCGGCGAAGAGGACGACGATGCTGCGCTGCTCGGGCGTGAGACGAAGCGCCAGCGCGAGGCCGATCGCCACGAGCGGAAGGAGCGCATGGCGGATGCCGAGCAGCGCCGTCGCGAGCCCGGGCGCCGCCTTCAATCCGCCGAAGGTCAGACCGGCGCCGACCGCCATCAGCCCGACCGGCAGCGCCGCGACGCCGATGCGCTGCAGCACGGTCGCCATTGTCTCGGGAAGGTGCAGCCCGGCGGCGTTGGCGGCAAGGCCGAGCACGGTGCTGATGATGAGCGGGTTGCGCGCCAGTTCGCGCCAATACGAGTGGCCGCCGTGGCGGGCCAGCGGCCACACCGCGGCGACGTTGCACAGCGGCACGCTGAGCGAGATGACGAGCGCCATCCAGGCCAGGCCCTGCGCGCCGAGCAGGCGCTCGGCGAGCGCCAGTCCGATGTACGAGTTGAAGCGATACGCGGTCTGTGCGCCCGAGGCATGCAGGCGTGCATCGACTCCCGGCCAGCGGCCGATCGCCAGCGCGACGACGACGCCGACGGCAACCGTACCGAAGCCCGCGACGCCGACATGGATCGTCTCGGCCGGCTGTAGCGGACTCTTCACGATCGAGTTGAAGAGCAGCACCGGAAAGAGCAGGAAATAGACGAGCCTTTCCGCAGCCTCCCAGACCGGCCGGTCGAGCGCGGTCGCTCGGCAGACGACGAAGCCGACCACGATGAGCAGGAAATCGGGAAGCAGCAGCAACGGGTTCGCCATCGCGGCGAGTGTGCCAGTCGCGGCCTGGCCAGCGCGGGACAACGCACTAGACTCGCGCTGGAATGGAAAGCATGACGAATGCCGAGGCGGTCGATCGTTTCGTCGATGCGGTGTGGATCGAGGACGGACTCGCGGCCAACACGCTGGCTGCCTATCGCCGCGACCTGACGCTGCTCGCCGCCTGGCTCGACGAGTCGACAGGCACGGCTCTCGCGGACGCGAGCGAAGCCGACCTGCGCTCCTACGCGGTCGCCCGCCACGATTCCAGTCAGGCGACGAGCGCGAACCGGCGCCTGACCGTCTTCAGGCGCTTCTTCCGCTGGGCCCTGCGCGAACAGCTGACCCGGGTCGACCCGACCCTGCGCCTCAGCGCCGCGCGGCAGCGCCAGCGCGTGCCCAACGCGCTCTCCGAGGCGCAGGTCGAGGCCCTGCTCGGCGCCTGCGACAGCCGGACCGGCCTCGGCCTGCGCGACCGGACGATGCTCGAGCTGATGTACGCGAGCGGTCTGCGCGTCAGCGAGCTGGTCGGCCTGAAGACGGTGAACGTCAGCTTCGTCGACAGTGCCTTGCGCGTCACCGGCAAGGGAGCGAAGGAGCGGCTCGTTCCCTTCGGCGAAGAGGCGCACGACTGGCTGCGCCGCTACATGGCCGAGGCGCGCGCCGCGATCCTCGGCGGGCGATCGAGCGACGCGCTGTTCGTCACCGGGCGCGGCGGCCCGATGACGCGGCAGATGTTCTGGAAGCTCGTCA
>DATMGW010000420.1:0-3989 GCA_035555295.1 Caldimonas sp. | reverse complement strand
CGCGGTCGCGGCGGCTCGCCGGAGGCACCGCACCATGAGCTACAAGACCATCGTCGTCCAACTCGACCGCGGGGCGCGCTGCGCGCGGCGCATCGAGCTGGCGATCCGCCTCGCGGCGGCGCACGGCAGCCGCCTCGTCGGCATCGCCGCGACCGGTTCTCCCGACGCCGTCGTGTCGGTCAACCGTGCCGTTCCGGACAACGTCGAGTGCGTCGTGCTGTCGGCCGACACCCTGCGCGACGAAGCCGCGGCGCTGGCGCGCGCCTTCGAGCGCCAATGCGCCGCCGCGGGCGTCGCATCCTGCGAAGGCCGCGTCGTCGATGCCGGAGAAGTCGAAGCGCTGATCCGCAACGGCCGCTGCAGCGATCTCGTCGTCATCGGCCAGACCGACCCGCGCGCCGGCGTCGAAGGCGTGCCGGCCGACCTCCCGGAGCAGGCGCTGCTGCACAGCGGCGCGCCGGTTCTGATCGTTCCGTGGGCCGGCGAGTTCAGGGAGCCTGCGCGGCGCGCGCTCGTCGCGTGGAAGGGCTCGCGCGAGGCCGCGCGGGCGCTGCGCGACGCCCTGCCGATGCTGCGTCGCGCCGAGCACGTCAAGCTCCTCGAGCTCGGCGAGGATGGCGCCGCGCCGGCGCAGGGTGGCGACGACGTCGAAGCGGCGGGCCGCTGGCTGGCCAGCCACGGCGTCGCCGCCGATACGCGCTTTGAGGTGAGCACGATCGACGTCCCCGAGATGCTGCTGTCGCGCGCCGCCGATTTCTCCGCCGACCTGATCGTGATGGGCGGCTATGGCCACGCACGGATGCGCGAATGGGCGCTCGGCGGCGCGACGCGCCACCTGCTCGCGCACATGACGGCGCCGACGCTGATGGCGCACTAGTCAGTGGACTGGCCCTGGCATGGACATCCTCTTCCTGCTCGTTCCGGTCTCGGTGCTCCTCGTGCTGGGCCTGATGGGACTGTTCGCCTGGGCGCTGCAAGCGGACCAGTTCGACGACCTGCAGCGCGAAGGCGAGCGCATCCTCGAGTCGACCGACGAATCTTGACGCCCATCAAGGCCCAACCCGAGGTCCGCGTCGACACTCCCGGGCGCAAACGCGACGAGGAGCATCGACGATGGAATTGAACATTCCGGCCCCGACCAGGCCGCAGGCCGCGGCATCCAGCTACGACGACGGAGCGGTCCGCATGTTCGCGCTCGCGGCCGTGCTGTGGGGAATCGTAGGAATGACGGTCGGCGTCCTGATCGCGGCGCAGCTGACCTGGCCGGAGCTCAACTTCGGCATCCCGTGGCTCAGCTACGGAAGGCTGCGCCCCCTGCACACGAACGCCGTCATCTTCGCCTTCGGCGGCTGCGCCCTGATGGCGAGCAGCCTGTACGTCGTGCAGCGGACCTCGCAGGTCTCTCTCTTCCTGCCCAAGCTCGCCTGGTTCGTGTTCTGGGGCTGGCAGGCGGTCATCGTCGCCGCGGCGATCACGCTGCCGCTGGGCTTCACGCGAGCCAAGGAATACGCCGAGCTCGAATGGCCGATCTCGATCCTGATCGCGCTCGTCTGGGTCGCCTACGCGATCGTCTTCTTCGGCACCATCGGCATCCGCAAGGTCCGCCATATCTACGTCGCGAACTGGTTCTTCGGCGCCTTCATCATCGCCGTCGCGCTGCTGCACATCGTCAACGGCATGTCGATGCCGGTCGGCTGGCTCAAGAGCTACTCGATGTATGCCGGCGTGCAGGACGCGATGATCCAGTGGTGGTACGGCCACAACGCGGTCGGCTTCTTCCTCACCGCGGGCTTCCTCGGGATGATGTACTACTTCATCCCGAAGCAGGCGGAGCGGCCGATCTACTCGTACCGCCTGTCGATCGTCCACTTCTGGGCCCTGATCTTCACCTACATGTGGGCGGGCCCGCACCACCTGCACTACACGGCGCTCCCGGACTGGGCGCAGTCGATCGGGATGGTCTTCTCGCTCGTGCTGCTGGCGCCGAGCTGGGGCGGAATGATCAACGGGATGATGACGCTCTCGGGCGCGTGGAACAAGCTGCGCGAGGACCCGATCCTGAAGTTCCTCATTGTCAGCCTGTCGTTCTACGGCATGAGCACATTCGAGGGGCCGATGATGTCGATCAAGACGGTCAACGCGCTGTCGCACTACACCGACTGGACGATCGGCCATGTCCATTCCGGCGCGCTGGGATGGGTCGGCCTGATCTCGATGGGCACCCTGTACTACCTGATTCCGCGCATGTTCGGCCGCACGAAGATGTACAGCGTGCCGGCGATCGAGCTGCACTTCTGGATCGCCACGCTCGGCATCGTCCTGTACATCGCGGCGATGTGGATGGCCGGCGTGATGCAGGGCCTGATGTGGCGCGACGTCAACGCCGACGGCACGCTCGTCTACAGCTTCGTCGAGAGCGTCAAGGCGACCTTCCCGTTCTACGTGATCCGCCTGTCCGGCGGGATCCTGTATCTCGGCGGCATGTTCGTGATGGCCTGGAACGTGATCATGACGGCGCGCGCCGGCAAGGCGACCTTGCAGCCGATACCGATCAGCGCAGCGCCCTCCGGCGTCGCTGCGGCCGCCGCCTGAACCCGGGGACGACAACACCATGAGCACCCAACACGCCGTTTCTGGTCACGAGAAGATCGAGACCAACAACTTCCTGATGATCGTCCTGATCCTGCTGGTCGTCGCCGTCGGCGGCATCGTCGAGATCGTCCCTCTCTTCTTCCAGCGCTCGACGACCCAGCCGGTTCCGGGCCTCAAGCCCCTGACCGCGCTGCAGCTGGCCGGCCGCGACATCTACACGCGCGAAGGTTGCTACAACTGCCACTCGCAGATGATCCGCACGCTGCGTTCCGAGACGCTGCGCTACGGCCATTACTCGATGGCCGGCGAGTTCGTCTACGACCATCCGTTCCAGTGGGGCAGCAAGCGCACCGGCCCGGACCTGCATCGCGTCGGCGGCAAGTACAGCGACGAGTGGCATCGCCTGCACCTGAACAACCCTCGCGACCTCGTTCCCGAGTCGAACATGCCGGCCTATCCGTGGCTGTTCACGACGAAGGTCGACGACACGAGCATCGCGGCGCACATGACCGGGCTGCGCCGGGTCGGTGTCCCGTACAGCGACGGCGAGATTTCCGAGGCGGCGCAGAGCGTACGAGGCAAGGACGAGGTCGACGCGCTCATCGCCTATCTCCAGGTGCTCGGCACCGCGGTCAAGTAGCAAGGAAGGTCCATGGGAATCGACGAACTGCGCATCGGCGTCACGCTGATGTCCTTCATCACCTTCATCGCCATCATGGTCTGGGCCTGGTCGAGGCGCAACAAGGCGCGCTTCGACGAGGCCGCGATGCTGCCCTTCACCGATGATTCGGAGGGCTCGCAGCCATGAGCGATTTCGTCAACAGCGGCTGGTCGATCTTCATCGCGATCACGACCGTCGTCAGCCTGCTCGCGTGCCTGCTGCTCCTGTTCTTCGCCAGCCGTCGGAAGCCCATGGCGAACGACAACAGCACCGGTCACGTGTTCGACGAGAACCTCGTCGAGATGAACAACCCGCTGCCGCGCTGGTGGGCGATCCTGTTCGTGATCACGATCGCGTTCGCCTTCGTCTACGTCTACGCCTTCCCGGCGCTCGGCAGCGCGCCGGGCAGTCTCGGCTGGAGCAGCCAGGGCGAGCACGACAAGGACCAGGCGCGCGCCACGGCCGAGATGGCCAAGGTCTACGCGGGATATGCGCAGACTCCGGCCGAGGCGCTCAGCCACGACAAGCGCGCCATGGCGATCGGCCAGCGCCTCTTCATCAACAACTGCGCCGCCTGCCACGGCTCGGATGCGCGCGGCAGCAAGGGCTTCCCGAACCTGACCGACGACGACTGGCTGCACGGCGGAACGCCGGAAAAGATCGAGGAGACGATCACCCTCGGCCGTGTCGGAACGATGCCGCCGATGGCCGCCGCCGTCGGCACGGCGCAGGACGT
>DATMGW010000419.1:0-3359 GCA_035555295.1 Caldimonas sp. | reverse complement strand
GCCGAGCTGGTGTGGCTGCTCTCGATCAAGCGGCAGCCGGCGGAGGCAGAAGCCCTCGCGCGCGACGTGCTCGCGCGTCAGCGCAAGGTCCTCGGACCGGAAAGCCACGAGGCAGCCGTCACCGAATCGCATCTGGCCGGCGTCCTGGAGGACATGGGGCAGATCGACGAGGCGATCGCGTTGCATCGCCACTCATTGGCGGTTTCGCGACGCGAATGGAATGCCGACGATCTCCGCGTGCTCGATGAGGAAGCCACCATCGCCTACTACATGCTGCGCTCGGGCAAGGCGGATCCGAAGGAAACCGAGCGGCTCTTTCGCGACCTCGTCGCGAGGTTCCGGGAAAAGCTGGGCAGCGGCAATCTGAGGACACTGCGGGTCGTAAACGGTCTCGCCATGGTGCTCGGCCAACAACACCGCTTTGACGAAGAGGCCTCGCTACTTCGCGAAACCCTCGATGAAGCTCGGCGAACGCTGGGCCCGGAGCACCAGCTTGTGGGGGGCTTGATGGACAACCTCGCCGCCGCGCTCATTGGCAAAGGCGATCTCGCGGGCGCCGAACCCATCTTGCGCGAGTCGCTGGCGATCAACACCCGCATCAACGGCGCGGACAGTCCGATGGCCGCCATTGCCAAGTACAACCTCGCGTGCCTCGTGGCGCGCCGCGGGGACAAGGACGGCGCGCTCGTGCTGCTCGCCGACGCGCTGGATCATGGCCTGGTGGCCGACGCCGCGCTGCAGATGGGCACCGAGAGCGATCTCGATTCGCTGCATGGCGATCCCCGCTTCGGCGCGCTCGTCGCAATGGCGAAGAGCCGGTATCCCAAGGCGACAGCCGCGCCGGCGAAATAGGAAACGCGCAGGAAGACTGAGTCGGCCGGCAAGCACGCGGTCCCGTGCGCACCAGAGGTTGCCTTCACTCCCTGCAAGACCTCCCAGACGCTGTTTGGCCGTGCAGTGGCAAGCCGGTAAGAGGGGTGGAGCTACGCGGGACGCGGACCGCGATTGCCACATCGGGACCGGTGAACGGCTGCTTGCGCCCTCGCCGGCCCTGCTGAACGGACGGCCTCGCCTACGCCGCCTCGTCCCCGAGCAGGTCGTGCAGCGTCCTCGCGATGACCTTCGTCGCCTTGCGCAGGTCTTCGAGGACGAGGTGCTCGTCGGCCCGCTTGGCGTTCGATTCGAGCACGGTGCGCGGCCCGGCGCCGTAGATCGCCGCAGGGATGCCGGCTTCGCCGTACAGGCGCACGTCGGTGTAGAGCGGCGTTCCGGAGACCGGGATCGGCTCGCCGAAGACGGCCTCGCCGTGCCGGCGCAGCGCCGCCACGAGCTTGGCATTGCCCGGCAGCGGCTGCAGGGCGCGCGCCAGCAGCAGGCGACGGATCTCGACCGTGATGCCGGGCACCGTCCGCGCCGCCTCGGCGATGACGAGGCGGACCTCGGCCTCGACCTCCGAGGGATCCTCCTCGGGGATGATGCGCCGGTCGAGCCGGAGCACCGCCTTGCCGGGAACGACGTTGGTGTTCGTTCCGGCGACGATCGTTCCGACGTTGAGGTAAGGGTGCGTGATCCCGGCGACCTTCGACGTGATGTCGCGGTAGCGGCGGTTTTGCGTGTAGAGCGCGTTGAGGATCTGCGTGGCGCCCTGGAGCGCGTCGATGCCGGTGTCGGGAATCGCCGCGTGCGCCATCTTGCCGTGCACCGTGACCTCGAGCTGCAGGCAGCCGTTATGCGCCGTCACGACCTGGTAGCTGAAGCCCGCGGCGATCAGCAGGTCGGGCTTGACGAGTCCCATCTTCAACAGCCACCCCGGGCCGAGCTCGCCGCCGAACTCCTCGTCATAGGTGAAGTGCAGCTCGACGTTGCCGTGCAGGCTTTCGCCGAGCGATTCCAGGGCGCGAACGGCGAAGGTGTAGGTCGCGAAGTCGCTCTTGCTCACGGCCGACGCGCGGCCGTAGAGCTTGCCGGCCTCGATCGCTCCGCCGTACGGATCGTGCGACCAGCCCTCGCCGGGCGGAACGACGTCGCCGTGGGCATTGAGCGCGATCGTCGGGCCGGCGCCGTAGCGGCGCCGCACGACGAGGTTGGTGATCGAGGCGAGGCCGTGCGCCTTGACGATCGCGTCGGGAACGGGATAGCGATCGGGGGCAAAGCCGAACTCGGCGAGCAGCTCCGCGGTGCGGGCGGCGTGCGGCGCGTTGTCGCCCGGAGGCGTGTCGGTCGGCACGCGCACCAGCTCCTGGAGGAATTGCGTCTCCTCGAGGAAGTGGCCGTCGATCCAGTCGTCGAGCTTTTCGTGGGCGCTCATCATGCGGTGGCCGCCCTTCGCGTCTCTGCCTCGAGCTCGCCGAGGAGGTGCAGGAATGCCTCGACGGCGAGCTGCATGTCGTCGGCCGTCGACGACTCGAGCGGGTTGTGGCTGATCCCGGCGTTTTCGCCGCGGACGAACAGCATCGCCTGCGGCAGCGCCTCGGCGAGCTTCATCGCGTCGTGGCCGGCACCGCTCGGCATGCGATGCACCGGCAGCCCGGCCGCGGCGACGGCGCGCTCCCAGCGGGCCTGCCACTCGGGAGCGGAAGGTGCCGCGGCGGCGCGCATCGTCTCCTCGATCGCGACGCCGACGCCGCGGCGAGCGCAGATCGCGTCGAGCTCGGCGAGCACGTCGGCCGTGCACGCGTCGCGAACTTCATCGGTGGTGGCGCGGATGTCGAGCGTGAAGTGGCAGCGCCCGGGGACGACGTTGGTCGAGCCGTTCGGCACCTCGAGGATTCCCATCGTGCCGACGAGCTCGGGTAGCGATGCGGCGCGCTTCTCGAGGTAGACGGCGAGCTCGGCGACGGCGGCGGCGGCGTCGCGCCGGCTCGTCATCGGCGTCGTTCCGGCGTGGCTCGCCATGCCGCGCACTTCGCCCGAGTAGCGAACGCCGCCGTTGATCGACGTGACGACGCCGAGCGGCAAGCCGAGCTCGGCGAGCACCGGCCCTTGCTCGATGTGCACCTCGACGAAGCCGAGGTAGCGGGCGGGGTCGCGCTTCAGCGCCGCGATCGCCGCCGGCGACGCCGGCAGGCCGGCGTAGCGCATCGCTTCGCGCATCGTCGTCCCTGCGACGTCCTGCTGGTCGAGCCAGCGCGCGTCGAACTGGCCGACGAGCGCACCGGAGCCGAGAAACGTCGCCTTGTAGCGCTGGCCCTCTTCTTCGGCGAAGCCGACGACCTCGATCGCGAACGGAAGCCTGCGCCTGGCCCGATGCAGCTCGCGAACGCAGATCATCGGCACGAAGATGCCGAGCCGGCCGTCGTACCTGCCGCCGTTGCGCACGGTGTCGTAGTGCGATCCGGTGAGCAGCGTCCTGGCGTCCG
>DATMGW010000418.1:0-4398 GCA_035555295.1 Caldimonas sp. | reverse complement strand
GGCCTGCGCGGCGTCCTGCTCGACGCCGACGGACCGCACTTCAGCTTCGGCGCCAAGGTCGAGGAACACCTCGCGGATCGCTGCGCGGAAATGCTGGCGTCGCTGCATGCGCTGCTCGTCGCGATGGTCGAATTCCCGTTGCCGATCCTGGTCGCGGTGCGCGGGCAGTGTCTCGGCGGCGGCCTCGAGGTGGCACTCGCCGGCGGGCCGATCTTCGCCAGCGCCGATGCGCAATTCGGTCAGCCCGAGATCAAGCTCGGCGTCTTCGCGCCCGCTGCGAGTTGCATGCTGGGCTGGCGCATCAACCAGAGCGTCGCCGAAGATCTGCTCTGGAGCGGTCGCAGCGTCGACGGCACCGCGGCGCTGGCGATGAGCCTCGTGGGCACGCTGAGCGCCGACCCCGAGGCCGCCGCGCTCGCCTATTTCGACGAACACCTGGCGCCCCGCAGCGCCGCGGCGCTGGCCTGCGCCGTTGCCGCGGTGCGCGCGCCGCGGGCCCGCGAGCTGCGCCTGCGGCTCGCCGAGGTCGAGGCCCTGTACCTCGACCGGCTGATGCGCACCCGCGACGCGAACGAGGGCCTGGCCGCCTTTCTCGAGCGCCGCACACCGGCATGGGAGCACCGCTGATGGACACCACACCCAAGGTCATGCAGATCGTGCAGCGCTGCGAGGCCCTGTTCGAGGATCTGCGCTTCAACGCCGTCCAGCAATGGAAGGCCGCGGTGCCCGGCCGCAAGGCCATCGGCTACATGCCGGTGTACGTGCCGCGCGAGCTGATCCACGCGGCCGGCATGCTGCCGGTGGGCATCCTCGGCGGCGGCGACTCGCTCGAGGTGATCCAGGGCGACGCCTACTACCAGAGCTACATCTGCCGGATCCCGCGCTCGACCATCGAGCTCGGCCTGACCGGGCGGCTGAACTGCCTCGACGGGATGCTGTTCCCGTCGATCTGCGACGTGATCCGCAACCTCTCGGGCATGTGGCAGATGCTGTTCAAGGACAAGTACGTACGCTATATCGACGTGCCGCAGAACTTCCAGGACGAAGTCGGCGGCGCGTTCTACATCGAGGAGATGCAGACCCTGCGCGAGGATCTGGCGAAGATCGCGGGACGCGAGATCACCGACGCCGACCTGAACGCCTCGATCGCGGTCTACAACGCGAATCGCGAGGCGGTCCGCGCCCTCTACGCCTACCGTGCCGTCAAGCCCTGGCAGGCACCCACGTCCGAGGTCTACCTGCTGCTGCGCGCCGGCATGGTGCTGCCGGTCGAGGAACACACGGCGCTGATTCGCGAGTACCTGGTGGCCGCCGAACAGCTGCAGCGGACCAAGCGAGACAACGCTCGCGTCGTCATCAACGGCAGCTTCTGCGAGCAGCCGCCGCTGGCGCTGATCAAGTCGATCGAAGTGTCGGGCTGCTACGTGGTCGACGACGACTTCCTGCTCGTCACGCGCTGGCTCCTCGATGAAGTGCCCTGCGATGGCGACCCGCTCGAGGAGCTGTCCAAGGCCTTCCTGCACCGCTCGGCCTCGACCGCCGCGAAGTACGAGGCGACGCGCGAGGAAAAAGGTGTCTTCCTGATGAAGCAGATCAAGACACGCGGCGCCGAGGGCGTGATCTTCGCGGCACCGTCGTTCTGCGACCCGGCCCTCCTCGAGCGGCCGATGCTGCAGGACGTGCTGACCCGGCACGGCATTCCCCACACGGCCTTCAAGTACGCCGAGAACACCGGCCAGATGGCACCGATCCGCGAACAGGCCGGCACCTTCGCCGACTCGATCAAACTCTGGAGCGCCGCATGAACACACCGATTCAGATCGTGCCGTCCGCAGGCAGGAAAAAACCCGTCGCGCCCGTCTTCAAGGACGACGCGATGAACCTGCAGAAGGAGCTCATCAACCGCAACTACATGGAGCTCGCGACCGCACGCGCCGACAACCGCAAGGTCTCGGCGACCTTCGTTCCGGGCAACCTGAACGAGCTGCTGATGTGCTTCGACTTCGCGCGCAGCCTGCCCGAGACGAACGCGTTGCAGAACGGCATGCGCAAGAAGAGCGGCAAGTTCATCATGGACGCCGAGCGCGACGGCCAGAGCGAGGACGTCTGCACCTACGTCAAGTCCGACCTCGGGATGATGATGGGCGGCGAGATCGGCCCGACCGGCGAGGCGATGCCCCGGCCCGACATCCTGCTGCTGTCGTACACGGGCTGCTTCACCTTCATGAAGTGGTTCGAGCTGATCCGCCACAAGTACGGATGTGAAACGGTGATGCTGCACGTCCCCTACCAGGGCGAAGGGCGGATCGCGCCGAACATGCGCAACTACGTCGTCAAGCAGCTCAAGGAGACGGTGATCCCGACGCTCGAACGCGTTTCCGGCGTCAAGTTCGACATCGATCGGCTGCGCCAGTACATGCGCGAGTCGGTCAAGGCCGAGGAAGACCTGGTCGCGGTGCTGCAGTCGGCCAAGAAACGGCCATCACCGATCGACGGCTACTTCGGCGCCGTGTACTACATCGGCCCGATCTTCACCGCCTTCCGGGGCACGCCCGAAGCGACCGAGTTCTACCGCGTGCTGCGCAGCGAGATCGAGCAACGCGTGCGCGAAGGCAAGGGCCCGATCACGCCCGACGGCGACATGGGCGAGGAGAAGTACCGTCTGGTCGTCGAAGGCCCGCCCAACTGGACGAGCTTCCGCGAGTTCTGGAAGATGTTCTACGACGAAGGCGCGGTGGTGGTGGCATCGACCTACGCCAAGGTCGGCGGGCTGTACGACTTCGGCTTCCGGCACGATCCCGACCATCCGCTGGAATCGCTGGCCGAGTATTGCCTCGGCTGCTACACGAACCTGAACCTGCCGTCGCGTGTCGACATGATCTGCAAGTACATCGACGAGTACCAGGCCGACGGCCTGCTGATCAACTCGATCAAGAGCTGCAACAGTTTTTCGGCCGGGCAGCTGCTGATCATGCGCGAGGTCGAGAAGCGCACCGGCAAGCCCGCCGCGTTCATCGAGACCGACCTGGTCGATCCGCGCTACTTCTCGGCCGCCAACGTGAAGAACCGGCTGGAGAGCTACTTCCAGATGGTCAAGGCCAAGCGCGGCGCGGCGATGAGTGCGACAGCCGGTTCCGCCGCGCCGTCGTTCATCCCGATTTCCGTTGCCCACTGAAAGCGGAGGACTGCATGCGCTGCTTTATCGGCATCGATCTCGGCTCGACGACGACCAAGGCGGTCGTCGTCGACGAGAACCAGAACATCCTCGGCCGCGGCATCACCAACTCGCGCTCGAACTACGACACGGCCGCGGCGATCGCCAAGCAGGAGGCGCTCGTCAACAGCCGCTTCTACCTGTTCCGCCAGGCCCTCGGCAGCACCAAGGCGCTCAACGGCGCACTCGACGGCTTCCTGGGACAGCTCGAACGCGACTTTCGCGCCGAGCAGTACATGGAGCAGCTCGCCGACCTCGAGCAGACCTGCCAGCGCAGTCTGGCGACCGCCCGCTTCGGCGACGCCGCCGGCGCCGTCGGCGAGGCGCTGGTCGAGGTGTTCCGGCGTCTGACGGCCGAAGCGCCCTCGTTGTTCGCGCCCGGCGCCAAGCGCAAGTCCGACTTCTTCCGCGACATCGCGGGCAGTCAGTACCTGGCGACCGGCGAGATCGTCGCGAAGGAGGCCGGCACGCGCTACGACTACCTGCTCAACGTGTTCGACCGTTCGATCATCGAGGTCGAGAACCGCGTCTACGCCGACTCGATCCGGCGCCACCTGCTGGCGGCGCTGGAGCGCACCTTCGTCGCGCTGCCGGAGACGGCGGCGCGCCGCACCCAGGTCGAAGCGCCGATCAAGGGCATCCTCGACACCGAGCTGGTGGAGACCTATGTCGTCGGCACCGGCTACGGCCGTGCCCGCCTGCCGTTCTCGAAGGAGCACGTCCGCTCCGAAATCCTGTGCCACGGCCTCGGCGCGCATGTCATGTACCCGAACACGGCGACGGTGCTCGACATCGGCGGCCAGGACACGAAGGCGATCCAGGTCGATCCGGCCGGCATCGTCGAGAGCTTCCAGATGAACGACCGCTGCGCCGCCGGCTGCGGGCGCTACCTCGGCTACATCGCCGACGAGATGAACATGGGCCTGCACGAGCTTGGTCCGATGGCGATGAAGTCGACCAAGGCGATCCGCATCAACTCGACCTGCACCGTGTTCGCGGGCGCCGAGCTGCGCGACCGGCTTTCGCTCGGCGACAAGCGCGAGGACATCATGGCCGGGCTGCACCGCGCCATCATCCTGCGCGCGATGTCGATCCTGGCGCGTTCCGGCGGCGTGCGCGACCAGTTCACCTTCACCGGCGGGGTGGCGAAGCACGAAGCGGCCGTGAAGTCGCTGAGGGATCTC
>DATMGW010000417.1:0-4589 GCA_035555295.1 Caldimonas sp. | reverse complement strand
GCGTCGCGCCGTACGGCGTGGTGTTGCTCTTGAAGCCGCGCGGCGAGGTCGGCGAGGCCTGCTTCTTGGTCAGGCCGTAGACGTGGTTGTCGTGCAGCATGACCGTCAGGTTCATGTTGTAGCGCAGGGCGTGGATCCAGTGCGCCGCGCCGATGCTGCAGCAATCGCCGTCGCCGGTGCTGACGAACACGTTCAGGTCGGGGCGGGCCATCTTGATGCCCTCGGCGACCGGGAAGGCGCGGCCGTGGATGCCGTGGAAACCGTAGGTCTTCATGTAGTGCGGCAGCCGGCTCGAGCAGCCGATGCCCGAGACGAACACCGTGTTCTCGGGCGCCAGGTTCTCGTCGCTGCACAGGCGTTGCATCGCCGCCAGGATCGCGTTGTCGCCGCAGCCGTTGCACCAGCGCGGCACGCCGCCCTGGTAGTCCTCGAGGTCGTGATGTTCCTCGTGCAGCTTGATGACGCACTGGCTCAGGGAGCGGGTCATGATGTCTTGCCCTTCAGTTGCAATGCGTCGCGCGCGACGCGGCAGATGTCGCCGGGCTTGATCGGCTGGCCGCGCGCCTCGCTCCAGCAGTCGATGTCGACCAGGAAGCGCGAGCGCAGCATCATCGCCAGCGCCGAATAGCGGCGGTTGTCCTCGTCGATCAGCTCGTCTTCGGGCTTGTCGGACCAGTTGCCCTCGATCGTCATGACGTGCTTGAAGCGCTTGAGGATCTCGCGGATTCCCGAGGGCATCGGCTGCAGGAAGCGCAGGTGCATCGACGACACGGCGAGGCCCTCGGCGCGCAGCCGCGTCACCGCTTCCTCGATCGCTCCCATCGTGCTGCCCCAGCCGACCAGCAGCAGGTCGCCGTCGTTGCCGCCGAAGACCGGCGGCGCCTTCAGTGTCTTCTGCAGCGCCGCGAGCTTGAGGCTGCGCGCGCGCAGCCCTTCCTCGTTGATCGTCGGATCGTAGGCGACCTTGCTGGCGCGGTCGTGCGCCAGGCCCGTCAGCGTGTGCATGCCGCCCGGCTGGCCGGGCTGGAAGCGGCGCGACAGGCCGGTGACCGGATCCCAGTCATAGGGCTTGCCGCCGGCTGGCACCGGCGTCTGGTCGACCGGCGGCGCGAGCCAGTCTTCGCTGAACTCGGGGCGCGGGAACGGCTGCTGCGCGGTCGACAGGCTCGCGTCCGAGAGCACGACGACGACCATGCCGAAGGTCTCGGCGATCTTGCGCGCGGTGATGACCGAATAGAAGCAGTCCTCGATGCTGCACGGCGCCATCACGACCTTGGGCGCGTCGCCGTGGCTGCCAAAGATCGCGGCGAGGGCGTCGCCCTGCTCGACCTTGGTCGGCTGGCCGGTGCTCGGGCCGCCGCGCTGCACGTTGACGACGACGAGCGGGATCTCGGCCATCACGGCCAGGCCGATCGCCTCTTGCTTGAGCGAGTAGCCCGGGCCCGAAGTGACGGTCACGGCGCACTTGCCGGCGTACGAGGCACCGATGGCGAAGGCGCAGGCGGCGATCTCGTCCTCGGCCTGGTGGACCAGGCCGCCGACCTTCTCGAACACCTCGCTCAGGTAGTGCGAGACCGAGGTCGCCGGCGTGATCGGGTACATCGCGCAGATGTCCATTCCCGAAGCCATCACGCCGAGAGCGACGGCCGTGTTGCCGTTGATGACGACCTGCGCCTGGTTCGAGCGCTGCGCCGGGATGCGGTACTTGAAGTCGAGGTTGGCCTCGGCCCAGGCAGCGCCGGCCTCGTACAGCGCGACGTTGCTGGTGATGACCTTGGCGTCTTTCTTGCCGAAGATGCGCGCGATCTGCTCGCGCGCCAGCGCCGCGTCGAGCCCGTACAGGTTGCACAGGATGCCGAGCACGAACATGTTCTTGCCCTTGCGCGGGTCGCTCACCAGCTCCTTGCAGCGTGCCTCGAGCGGGACTTCGTAGACCTTGAAGCCGTCGCGCTTGAGCGCCGCGACCGTCTTGGCGTACGACGCGACGATTGCCGCGTCGCGGTGCTCGCTCCACGTGCTTTCGAGGAGGATCGTCGCGCCGGGCTTGAGCTCGTCGGCCTGGACGCGTCCGATCAGGACTTGCTCGTTGAAGGCGACGACCAGGTCGGTCTGGTCGCCGCCGTTGGTTACGCGCTCGGAGCCGATGCGGATGCGGATGCCGCTCGCCCCGGCGACGCTGCGTGCCGGCGGCTGGATCTCGGCCGGGATGATCTCGGTCGTCCAGATGCCGTTGCCCATGCGCGCGGCGATCGCGGCCAGCGACTGGCCGCAGCGCTGTGCGCCTTCGCCAGAGTCGCTGATCACTTCGACGATGTGCTCGGCGATCGGCTGGGCGGGTCGCGGCGTCCGGGTGGCTGCGGGAGGGGTCAGGGTCAGCGTGTCGTTCATGATGTGG
This sequence comes from Caldimonas sp., assembly GCA_035555295.1. Taxonomy (GTDB): domain Bacteria; phylum Pseudomonadota; class Gammaproteobacteria; order Burkholderiales; family Burkholderiaceae_C; genus Schlegelella_A. The sequence goes on along the minus strand of DATMGW010000417.1, from coordinate 2,194 downwards.
CGATAGCGGATGGATCAGGCGAGATGGACGCGAGCGAAGTTGCGTTCGCGGCGGTCGATGCCGAAGAGCCTTCCTGCTGCATCGGTGTCTTCGGGGAGGTAGACGGAATCGGTGTCGCGCAGGCCCAGGTAGGCCTTCATGGCGCGCGCCGCCTTGCGCCCGGCGCCCATCGCCTGGATCACCGTGGCGGCGCCGGTGACGATGTCGCCACCGGCATAGACGCCGGCAATCGACGTCGCGAGGTTCTCGTCGGTCGCGATGTAGCCGCGCTTGTCGAGCTTCAGGCCCGAAGTCTGGCCGAGGATCGGATTCGCGTTGGTGCCGATCGCGAAGACGACCATGTCGGTCTCGAATTCGAACTCGCTCCCCGGCACCGGGACCGGGCGGCGCCGGCCCGAGGCGTCGGGCTCGCCCAGCTCCATGCGCTCGCAGCGCATCGCGCGTACGTTGTTGCCGGAGTCGCCCAGGAGCTCGAGCGGGCTCGTCAGCCACTGGAAATCGATGCCTTCTTCCTGCGCGTGATGGATCTCTTCGGCCCGCGCCGGCGCTTCGGCGGCGCTGCGCCGATAGATGCAGTAGACCTTCTCGGCGCCGACGCGCAGCGAGACGCGCATCGCGTCCATCGCCGTGTTGCCGGCGCCGATGACGGCGACGCGCTTGCCCGGCTGCAGTGGCGTGTCGTAGGTCGGGAAGTCGCGCCCGCGCATCAGGTTGCAGCGGGTCAGCCACTCGTTGGCCGACAGCACGCCGCCCAGCGATTCGCCGGGGATTCCCATGAAGCTGGGATAGCCGGCGCCGGTGCCGACGAAGACGGCATGAAACCCCATCTCGGAAAGCATCTGCTCGATCGTGAAGAGGCGCCCGACCAGGGTGTTGCACTCGAAAGTGATTCCCAGGCGCGTCAGCTTCTCGATCTCGACGTCGACGACGCTGTTCGGCAGGCGAAAGTCGGGGATGCCGTACTTGAGCACCCCGCCGGGCTCGTGGAAGGCCTCGTAGACCGTGACCGCGCAGCCGGCCTTGGCCATGTCGGCGGCGCAGGCCATTCCGGCCGGTCCCGAGCCGACGACGGCGACCTTGAAGCGGGTCGGCTCGATGTAGGGAATGTTGGTCCAGCCTTCGGCGATCGCCATGTCGCCGACGAAGCGTTCGAGTCGGCCGATTGCCACCGGCTCGAGCGTCTCGCCGACGGTGCATACGCCCTCGCACTGGCTTTCCTGCGGGCAGACGCGCCCGCACACCGAGGGCAGCAGGTTGGTGTCGGTGATCGTGTCGTAGGCGCCGTGGAAGTTCTTCGCCGTCATCTTCATGATGAAGCCGGGGATGTCGATGCCGACCGGGCAGCCCTTGACGCAGGGTTGGTCGGCGCAGTCGAGGCAGCGCTCGGCCTCGACCAGCGCGTCTTCCAGGCGGTAGCCGCAGGCCACCTCATCGAAGTTCGTCACCCGCGCTTCGGGGCTTTGCTCGGGCATTGCGGTGCGCGCCTGCGGGATCGTGCGGATCGTCTTCTTCTTCCTGGCCATCGTCGGCTCCTGATCGAGGGGTGCGAAGCGCTCGCGGATCAGCGCCCGGGCGCTGGCGGCGCCGCGCTGGCCGGGTCGGTCGCGCTGCGGATCCGGCAGCTCTCCTGCCAGGCTTCCATGGCGCTCTTCTCGGTCGGCTTGTAGCGGCCGAGGCGGGCCATCAGGTCGTCGAAATCGACCTGGTGGCCGTCGAAGTCGGGGCCGTCGACGCAGGCGAACTTGACCTGCTCGCCGATCTTGACGCGGCAGCCGCCGCACATTCCCGTGCCGTCGACCATCACCGGGTTGAGGCTCACCATCGTCCTGATGCCGTGCGGGCGCGTCGCCTCGGCGCAGCCCTTCATCATGATCGGCGGGCCGATCGCGACCACCTCGTCGATGTCGGGGTGCTTGGCGATGGCCTGGCGGATGCCCTCGGTGACGAGGCCCTTGATCCCGGCCGAGCCGTCGTCGGTGCAGACGATCAGCTCGTCGCAGCAGGCGCGAAACTTGTCTTCCCAGAACATCAGCGCCTTGTTGCGGAAGCCGAGCACGCCGATCACGTAGGCGCCGCTTTCCTTGTAGGCGCGCGCCTGCGGGTAGATCGGCGCGACGCCGAGGCCGCCGCCGACGCAGACCACCTTCTTCGCCTCGCCGATATGGCTCGGAATGCCCATCGGCCCGACCACCGC
>DATMGW010000416.1:0-16998 GCA_035555295.1 Caldimonas sp. | reverse complement strand
CTTCGGGTCGCCAGACGAGGATCACCGCCATCAGCAGGTAGACACCGACGCCGCTCCATTCGGCGAAGAACACCTTGCCGAAGGTGTCGACGACGCCGACGAGCAGCGAGGCGACGAGCGCGCCGGTGATCGAGCCGATGCCGCCGATGACGACGACGACGAAGCAGACGATCAGCACGCTGCTGCCCATTCCCGGATAGACCGACGACAGCGGCGCCGCGATCATTCCGGCGAGCGCAGCCAGCGCCACGCCGCCGGCGAAGACGATGCGGTAGAGGAGGCGGATGTCGACGCCGAGGCCGCGCACCATGTCGCGGTCGGTCGCTCCGGCGCGGATCATCATGCCCAGGCGCGTCCGGTTGACGACCGCGTACAGGGCGACGGCGACGACGATGCAGGCGAGCGACGAGAAGACGCGATACCACGGGTACGACATCAGCTCGCCGAGGCGAAAGCTCCCGGCGAGCCAGTCGGGCGCGGAGACGCCGTGCACGTCGTTGCCGACGAGGAGGCTGCGCAGTTCCTCGAAGACGAGGATCAGCGCGTACGTCATCAGCACCTGCTGCAGGTGGTCGCGCTCGTAGAGGAAGCTGAAGAACGCCCACTCGAGCAGGTAGCCGAAGATCGCGGCGAGCAGCACGCCGACGACGAGGCGCGTCATGAACCAGTCGCCGAACCAAGGCGCGAGCGCGAACGCGAGGTACGCGCCGAGCATGTAGAAGCTGCCGTGGGCGAGGTTGATCACGCCCATGATGCCGAAGATCAGCGTTAGTCCGCTGGCGACGAGAAAGAGCAGCAGGCCGTACTGGACGGCGTTGAGGCACTGGACGAGAAAGGTCGAAAGGTCCACGGGGCGGTCGCTGCGCTCGCGCCTGACCGGCCGGTCAGGGGAGCGCCGGCGCGACCCACGCCTCGGTGCTGGTCAACGACTTCAGGAACTCGACGACCTTGGCGATCTCGGCTTCGCTCAAGCCCGTCGGCACGAGCAGCGTCGACCTCTTCGGGTCGTCGCCGCCGCCCGCGGCCATCGTGCGGACCGCTTCGATCAGCGTCGCCCGGCTGCCGTCGTGGAAGTACGGGGCGGTAAGCGCGACGGAGCGCAGCGTCGGCGTCTTGAAGGCGCTCGTGTCGGCCTCGTTCTTGGTGACGACGAAGCGCCCCGGGTCGGGCTTGGCCTTGCCGGCCTCGAGGCCGATGTTGAAGAAGGTGCTGTTGCCGTAGAACGGCGGCGTGTGGCAGGTGGCGCAGCGACCCTTGCCCATGAACAGGCGAAAGCCTTCGACCGCATCGGCGCTCACCGCATTCATGTCGCCCGACTCGTAGCGGTCCCACGGCGAGTTCTCGCTGATCTTCGTGCGCAGGTAGGCGGCGAGCGCCTTGGCGACCGACTCGGCCGTCGCCGGCGCGCCGAAGACGGCCTGGAACTGCGTGGCGTAGCCGGGAATCGAGTTGAGCAGCGCGACGACGCGGGCGAGGTCGGCCCCGGACTGGCCGCGCCACGCGGCGGTGACCTGGCCTTCCAGCGTCGTCGCCCGGCCGTCCCAGTACCACACGGTCTGGTAGCCGACGTTGTAGAGCGTCGGCGTGTTGCGCGAATTCAGGACCTGGTCGTCGCGCCGCGAGAAGCGCTGTCCGTCGGTCCAGCCGAGATGGCGATAGTGGCAGCTCTGGCAGGCGGTGTTGCCGGTGCCCGAAAGCCGCTTGTCGACGAACAGCTGCGCGCCGAGGGCGACCTTCGCCGGGCTGCCCGGGTTGTCGGCCGGATGCACGACCGGCGGCAGCGCCGAGATACGCTCGACCGGCGTCTTGCCCGAATCGGGAGTCGCGGGCGCCGCGCAAGCGACAAGCAGCACGCCGGCGACGCCGCCGGCGGCAAGGATGGACATCGCGCGCATCGTCGTCTCCCTAGTCCGCGGCGGGCGCGGCCGGCCTCACATCTTGCAGCCGCGCGCCGGGTCGGCGAGGGCCTTCACTGCGACCGAGCGGAACTCGTTGTAGTTGCCCTTGACCTCGCGCAGGTAGATATCCTGCACCGGGTTGCCGGCGGCCGAGATCGTGAACTTGCCGCGCGGGCTGTCGACGACCGTCTTGCGCATCGCCGCCGTGAGCTGGTCGCGTTTGCCGAGATCGCCGTTCACCGCCTTCAGGCCGTTGCCGAGGATCTGCGCTGCGTCGTAGCCCTGCACGGCGTAGACGTCGGCGTTGCTCTTGTAGGCGATCGCGTAGGCCTTGCGGAAGGCGTTGTTGCGCGGTGTGTCGAGGTTGTCGGCGTAGTGCAGCGTGGTCAGCATGTTCTGCGCCGACGCGCCCTGCGCCTCGAGCGTTCCGTCGGTGAGGAAGCCCGGACCGTACAGCGGGATCGTCTTGTTGAGGCCGGCAGCCCCGTAGTCCTTGACGAACTTGACGGCGCCGCCGCCGGCGAAGAAGGCATAGACGGCGTCGGGCTTTTGCGCCGCGATCTCGGTCAGCAGGGCCTGGAATTCGACGTTCGGAAACGGCAGGCTCAGGTCCTTGATCACCTTGCCGCCGCTCTTCTCCAGGCCTTCGGTGAAGCCCTTCGTCGACTCGGTGCCGGCCGCGTAGTTCCAGGTGATCGTCATCGCCCGCTTCACGCCCTTGCCGCCGGCGACGATTCCCATCGCGTAGCCCGGCTGCCAGTTCGAGAACGAGCTGCGAACGATGTTGGCGGCGCACATGGGCCCGGTGATCGCGTCGGCTCCGGCGTTCGGGATGACGAGCAAGGTGTTGTTGTCCTTGGCGGCTTTCGCCATCGCCAGCGCGACGCCGGAGTGCACCGTGCCGACGAGCACGTCGACGTTGTCGCGCTTGATCAGCTTGTTGACGTTGTCGGTCGCCTTCGACGGCTCGGACTCGTCGTCGACCTTGAAGTACTGCACCTCGCGGCCGCCGAGCTTGCCGCCCTGCTCCTGGACGTAGAGCTTGAAGCCGTTCTCGATCGCGTTGCCGAGCGCCGCGTAGGTTCCGGAGTAGGGCAGCATCAGGCCGATCTTGACCGGGCCGCTGGTTTGCGCCGGCGCGGCGCCCGCCGCGAGGAGCGCGGCCACGGCCGTGAGGAGACTTCGATTCGAGGGCATGGCAGGCTCCGTTCAGTGGACTCGGTGTTCGCGGATGAAACGGCCCGCCTCGCGCGAGAGGACAGCGGGCTGATCGCGATGCGGCGAGTGTCCGCATTCCGGGATGATGAGCAAGCGGGTTTTCGGCAATCGACGGGCGATGGCGCGGATTTGCTCCAGCGTTCCGTACTCGTCGTCTTCGCCCTGGATGGCAAGAACTGGACAGGCGATGGTGTCGATTTCGGCCTCGATATTCCAGTTCCGGAATTCGGGCAACAGCCAAACGTCGTTCCAGCCGCGAAACGCCGAATCCGGATCGGCGTGGTGGCGGGCCAAGCGCGAGCGCAGCTCGCCGGTCTCGTACTCGGCGCGCGCCTTTTCGATGCTGGCAACCGAAACGTCCTCGACGAAGAGATGCGGCGCGACGGCGACGACACCGGCCGCCGGATGGCGCGCGGCGTGCAGCAGGGCGATCGTCGCGCCGTCGCTATGCCCGAACAGCCAGGGCCGCTCGATGCCGAGCTCGGCGAAAAGGGCGGGCAGCACCTCGTCGGCCTGCGCGTGCATGAAGTCGGGCTGCCAGCGCTCGTCGGACGGCTTCGGCGTCGAGCCGCCGTAGCCATAGCGCGAGAAGACCAGGCCGGCCAGGTCCAGCTCCTCGCAGAAGACGCGCGGGAAGTCCTTCCACATGGAGATCGAGCCGAGGCCTTCATGCAGGAAGACGACGACGGGTTCCGGCGAGCGCGGCACGCCGACCCATTCGTACTCGATGCGCAGCGCGCGGCCGCGCCAGGTCAGCCGCGCCGCATCGCGTCCGGCCGCAGACGGGCTCACGACGCGGCGCCGTCCCGCTCGCGCTCGCGCAGGCGAAAGCGCTGGATCTTTCCGGTCGCGGTCTTCGGCAGGTCGGGCATGAACTCGATCATGCGCGGGTACTTGTAGGGAGCGAGCCTTTCCTTGACGAAGGCCTTCAGCTCGGCCTCGCTCGTCGACTGGCCGGGCTTGACGACGACGAAGGCCTTCGACTTCGTCAGCCCGGCGGCGTCTTCGCTGCCGATCACTGCGCACTCGAGCACGGCCGGATGCTGCATCAGGGTCGCCTCGACCTCGAAGGGAGAGACCCACATGCCGCTCACCTTGAGCATGTCGTCGCTGCGCCCGGCGTAGGTGTAGTAGCCGTCGCTGTCGCGGACGTACTTGTCGCCGCTCTTCGTCCAGCCGCCCAGGAAGGTGCTGCGCGATTTCTCGCGGTTGCCCCAGTACATGAGCGCAGCGCTGGGGCCCTTGATGAACAGCTCGCCGACCTCGCCGTCGGCCACCGGCAGGCCGTCATCGCCACGCAGCTCGATCTCGTAGCCTTCGACGGGCTTGCCGGTCGTGCCGTAGCGGACGTCTCCGGGGCGATTCGAGAGAAAGACATGCAGCATCTCGGTCGAGCCGATGCCGTCGACGATCGCGCAGCCGTAGTGCTGCTCGAAGCGCTCGCCGAGCTCGGCCGGCAAGGCTTCGCTCGCCGACGAGCACATGCGCAAGGCGACCGCGTCGCGCGCCGGCAGGTTCGGCGAGGCCAGCATGGCGGCGAATCCGGTCGGCGCGCCGAAGAAGACGGTCGGCAGCAGCACCGTGCCTGTCGTGGCCGCGGCGGCCTGCCCGGTCCAGCGCCTGAAGACCGCCTCCGGCGTCGGCCGCTCGGCCATCAGGACGACGCTCGCCCCGACCGAGAGAGGAAACGTCAGCCCGTTGCCGAGGCCGTAGGCGTGGTACAGCTTGGCGGCGGAGAAGCACACGTCGTCCTCGGTCAGGCCGAGCACTTTCTTGCCGTACAGCTCGGCCGTCCACCAGGCGTTGGCGTGCGTGTGCACGACGCCCTTGGGCCTGCCGGTCGATCCCGACGAATAGAGCCAGAAGGCGGGATCGTCGCCGTGCGTTGCCGCTGCGTCGGCGAGCGGCGCGCTGCCTGCGACCAGCGTGTCGAAGGCGAGCGCCCCCGGCGGCAGCGGTCCGGTGGCCGCGGCGACGATGACATGCTTGATCTCGTGCGCCGCCCTGGTCATCGCCGCGGCGAGCGCCGGCGCGAGCGCCGCCGAGACGATCGCTGCCTGGGCCCGGCTGTGCTCGAGCATGTAGGCGTAGTCGTCGGACGTGAGCAGCGTGTTGACGGCGACCGGAGCTATTCCCCCGTACAGGCAGCCGAGGAAGGCGACCGGCCATTCGTTGGCGTCGAGCATGAGGAGGAGGACGCGCTCTTCGCGCCGCATTCCGAGCTCGAGCAGGGCCGCGGCGAAGCGCCGCGAGCGCTCGGCGAGATCGCCGTAGCTGAGGCTGCCACGGTCGTCGACGTAGGCGATCTTGGTGGCTCGACCGGCGTTCGCCTGGAAGAGGTGGCGGGCGACGTTGAGCGGCTCGGGCGGCAGGGTCATGACGGTGCGGCGGGTCGCCCGTGGTGGCGAGGAAGGCGGCACGATAGGCCTATCGCCGGACCGCGTCAAGCACTATACTGCATGAATGGCAACGTCGGCCAAGGATCCTTTCCTGCTCGCCCTGGGCGAGCGCGTCCGCCTCCTGCGCGCCCGGCGCGGCCTGACGCGCAAGTCGGTCGCCGCCGCGTCCGGGGTCTCGGAGCGCCATCTCGCCAATCTCGAATACGGCGTCGGCAACGCCTCGATCCTGGTCCTGCAGCAGGTCGCCGCGGCGCTCGACGCCAGCCTTGCCGAGTTGGTCGGCGACGTGACGACGAGCTCGCCCGAATGGCTGATGCTGCGCGAGCTGCTGCGCGGCAAGAGCGAGGCCGAGCTGCGCCGCGCCCGCCTGGCGCTGGCGAACCTGTACGGGATGCCCGGAGGCGACGCGGCGCGCGGCCGGCGCATCGCCCTGGTCGGCCTGCGTGGCGCCGGCAAGTCGACGCTCGGGCGTCGCCTCGGCGCCGCGCTCGAGATGCCTTTCATCGAGCTGAGCCGCGAGATCGAACGCATCGCCGGCTGCAGCATCCGCGAGATCCACGACCTCTACGGCAGCAATGCCTATCGTCGCTACGAACGGCGCGCTCTCGACGAGACGGTGCGTCTGCACGCCGAAGCGGTGATCGCGACGCCGGGCGGCATCGTCGCCGAGCCGGCGACCTTCAACGCCTTGCTCGCCTCGTGCACGACGATCTGGCTGCGCGCTTCGCCGGAAGAGCACATGGCGCGCGTCGCCGCGCAGGGCGATACGCGGCCGATGGCGGCGAGTCGCGAGGCGATGGTCGACCTGCGCCGCATCCTGAGCGGCCGCGCCGCCTTCTACGCCAAGGCCGACGCCGAGCTCGACACTTCGGGGCGGAGCGAGGCCGAAAGCGCGCGCGCCCTGACCGCGCTCGCCGGCGAGCTGCTCGGCGCCGCACTGCTGCCGGCGCCGGCGAAGCGGGCCCGGCCTCGGCCCGGCGCGAACGGCAAGGCGAAGCCGGTCGCGGTGATCGCCGGCCGGCGCCCAGCGAAGGCCGTCGATATGAAGCAAACTGCACGTCGAGCTTGACAGTTCTGCTGATATGCACTATCGTGCATTGAAGCGATTCGCATTCCGAGGAGACCCCCCATGGACACCGCCGCACCGACTGCGCTTCGCGTCGACTACCGCACCGACCCGTCGCAGTATCGGCACTGGAAGCTGAGCAGCGAGGGCGCGCTGGCCCGCCTGACCCTCGACATCGCCGAAGACGCCGGAGTCCGCCCTGGCTACAAGCTCAAGCTCAACAGCTACGACCTGGGCGTCGACATCGAGCTCGCCGACGCCCTGAACCGGATCCGCTTCGAGCACCCGCAGGTCCGCTCGGTGATCGTCACGAGCGGCAAGGACCGCGTCTTCTGCTCGGGCGCCAACATCTTCATGCTCGGCACCTCGAGCCACGCCTGGAAGGTGAACTTCTGCAAGTTCACGAACGAGACGAGGAACGGCATCGAGGACACGTCCGAGCATTCCGGGATCAAGTTCGTCGCCGCGGTGAACGGCTCCTGCGCCGGCGGCGGCTACGAGCTGGCGCTCGCCTGCGACGAGATCGTCCTCATCGACGACCGCTCGTCGTCCGTGTCCCTGCCCGAAGTGCCCCTGCTCGGCGTGCTGCCTGGCACCGGCGGGCTGACCCGCGTCACCGACAAGCGCAAGGTGCGGCACGACCTCGCCGACATCTTCTGCACCAGCGTCGAGGGCGTGCGCGGCCAGCGCGCCGTCGACTGGCGTCTCGTCGACGCGATCGCCAAGCCGGCGCAGTTCGCCGCCACCGTGCACGATCGCGCCGCCCGCCTCGCAGAGGGCAGCGCCCGGCCGGCGCAGGCTGAAGGCGTCGCGCTGCCGCGCCTCGAACGCGACGACTCGGGGGATGGCATCCGCTATGCGCACGTCGAGGTCGCGATCGACCGGGCCCGGCGCGCGGCGACGATCACGCTGAAGGCGCCGAGCGGCGCGCAGCCGGCCGACCTCGCCGCCATCGTCGCCGCCGGTGCGTCGTGGTGGCCGCTCGCGCTGGCGCGCCAGCTCGACGACGCGATCCTCAACCTGCGCACGAACGAGCTCGGGATCGGCACCTGGATCCTGAAGAGCGAAGGAGATGCCACCGCCGTCCTCGCCGCCGACCGGTCGATGCTCGCGCATCGCGAGCACTGGTTCGTCCGCGAGACGATCGGCATGCTGCGCCGCACCTTCGCGCGGCTCGATGTCTCGTCGCGAACGCTGTTCGCGCTGATCGAGCCGGGCTCGTGCTTCGCTGGCGTGCTCGCCGAGCTCGCCTTCGCCGCCGACCGCGCCTACATGCTCGCCCTGCCCGACGACGCGGCGCGCGCGCCGAAGCTGCAGCTCGACGAGTTCAACTTCGGCCTCGTCCCGCTCGTCGACGGCCAGTCGCGCCTGGCCCGCCGCTTCTACGCCGAGACGGCGCCGCTCGACGCGGCGCAGGCGTCGATCGGCAGCGCTCTCGACGCCGATGCCGCGCTCCAGCTCGGCCTCGTCACCGCCGCCCCCGACGACATCGACTGGGACGACGAGCTCCGCATCGCCCTCGAAGAGCGCGCCGCGATGTCGCCCGACGCCTTGACCGGCCTCGAGGCCAACCTGCGCTTCGCGGGCAAGGAGAACATGGCGACGCGCATCTTCGGCCGGCTCACCGCCTGGCAGAACTGGATCTTTCAGCGCCCCAACGCGGTCGGCCCCAAGGGCGCGCTCAAGGTCTACGGCACCGGCGAAAAGGCCGGCTTCGACTTCACTCGTGTCTGAGATTCGAGAATCCAATCATGTCCATCGACTACAGCCAGAAGATCCCGAACAACGTAAACCTCGCCGACGACCGCACGCTGCAGCGCGCGCTCGAGCAGTGGCAGCCGAACTTCATCCAGTGGTGGGATGACGTCGGCCCCGACGAGTCGACGAACTACGAGGTCTACCTGCGCACCGCGACCAGCGTCGACCCGCAGGGCTGGGCGGTCTTCGACTACGTGAAGATGCGCGACTACCGCTGGGGCATCTTCCTCAACGCTGCGGACCCGAACCGGACCGTCCACTTCGGCGACCACAAGGGCGAGAAGGCCTGGCAGGACGTCCCCGGCGAGCACCGCGCCAACCTGCGCCGCATCATCGTCACGCAAGGCGACACCGAGCCGGCCTCGGTCGAGCAGCAGCGCCACCTGGGGCTGACCGCGCCATCGATGTACGACCTGAGGAACCTGTTCCAGGTCAACGTCGAGGAGGGTCGGCACCTGTGGGCGATGGTCTACCTGCTGCAGCGCTTCTTCGGCCGCGACGGCCGCGAGGAAGCCGGCGCGCTGCTCGAGCGGACCTCGGGCGACCCGGACAACCCGCGCATCCTCGGCGCCTTCAACGAGAAGACGCCCGACTGGCTCGCCTTCTTCATGTTCACCTACTTCACCGACCGCGACGGCAAGTTCCAGCTCGCGGCGCTCGCCGAGAGCGCCTTCGATCCGCTGGCGCGGACGACCAAGTTCATGCTGACCGAAGAAGCGCACCACATGTTTGTCGGCGAGAGCGGCGTCTCGCGCGTCCTGCAGCGCACGGCGCAGGTGATGAACGAGCTGAAGACCGACGACCCGAAGCGCGTCCGCGAGGCCGGCGCGATCGACCTGCCGACGATCCAGCGCTACCTCAATTTCCACTACTCGGTGACGATCGACCTGTTCGGCGCCGACCAGTCGAGCAACGCCGCGATCTTCTACAGCTCGGGCCTGAAGGGCCGCTACGAAGAGGGCCGCCGCGTCGACGACCACGTGCTCAAGGGCCAGACCTACAAGGTCCTCGAAGTGCAGAACGGCCAGCTCGTCGAAAAAGACGTGCCGATGCTCAACGCGTTGAACGAGGTGCTGCGCGACGACTTCATCAAGGACTCGGTCGCCGGCGTCGGCCGCTGGAACAAGGTGCTCGAGAAGGCCGGCCTGCCGCAGCGACTGGTCGTTCCGCACAAGGCCTTCAACCGCAAGATCGGCGCCCTCGCCGGGATCCGCATGTCGCCCGATGGCCGCGTCGTCAGCGAGAGCGAGTGGAAGGCGCACGAGGCCGAGTGGCTGCCCAGCGACGCCGACCGCGCCTTCGTGTCGTCGCTGATGGGCCGCGTCGTCGAGCCGGGCAAGTTCGCGAACTGGATCGCCCCGCCGGCGATGGGAATCAACCGGCAGCCGGTCGACTTCGAGTACGTCCGATTTGGATGATCATCGCGGGATGGAGAGCGTTGCCGCGGCGGCGGTCATCAAGCAGCACCTGATCGATCCCGAGATCTGCATCCGCTGCAACACCTGCGAGGCGACCTGCCCGGTCGGTGCGATCACGCATGACGACCGCAACTATGTCGTCCGCGCCGACGTCTGCAACCAGTGCATGGCGTGCATCGCGCCGTGCCCGACCGGATCGATCGACAACTGGCGCATCGTGCCGAAGGCGCGCGCCTATGGCATCTCCGAGCAGCTGACGTGGGACGAGCTGCCGCCCGGGCTGACTCCCGAGCAGCTCGCCGCCGAGGGCGTCTCCGACGAGGCGGTCGCGGCGATCGTCGCCGAGCCCGTGCTTGCCCAGCTGCCTGAAGCCGCCGCCGGCGAGGCGCCATTCAATTCGGCGGCGTTCGGGTCGACCGTGCCGCCGTGGTCGGCGGCGCACGCCTACACGAACCTGTTCGGGCCGAAGAACCCGACGATGGCCACCGTCGCCGGCAACGTCAACTGCACCGAGGCGGGCTTTCACAACCAGACGCACCACATCGTCCTCGATTTCGGCGCGATTCCGTTCCCGGTCCTCGAGGGCCAGTCGATCGGCATCGTGCCGCCCGGGCAGGACGCGCAGGGCCGCGCTCATGTCGCGCGCCAGTACTCGGTGGCGAGTCCGAGGAACGGCGAGCGGCCGGGCTACAACAATGTCTCGCTGACGGTCAAGCGAGTCACCGAAGACCACCAGGGCCGGCCGGTGCGCGGCGTTGCCTCGAACTTCCTGTGCGACCTCAAGGTCGGCGACAGCGTCCAGGTGATCGGTCCGTTCGGGCAATCGTTCCTGATGCCGAACCATCCGCGCTCGGCGATCGTCATGATCTGCACCGGCACCGGCAGTGCGCCGATGCGGGCCATGACCGAGTGGCGCCGGCGCCTGCGCAAGAGCGGCAAGTTCGAGAGCGGCAAGCTGATGCTGTTCTTCGGCGCGCGCACGCGCGAGGAGCTTCCCTACTTCGGCCCGCTGACAAGCCTGCCGAAGGACTTCATCGACATCAACCTGGCGTTCTCGCGAACGCCCGGCGCCGCCAAGCGCTACGTGCAGGACCTGATGCGCGAGCGCGCCGTCGACCTCGTTCCGCTGCTCGCCGATCCGAACGCACATTTCTATGTCTGCGGCCTGAAGTCGATGGAAGAAGGCGTGTTGCTCGCGCTGCGCGACGTCGCCGAGCAGGGCGGCCTGTCGTGGCAGACGATCGGCGCCGCGCTGAAGCGGGAAGGCCGCCTGCACCTCGAGACGTACTAGCGTCGCTTCGTATTCGGTGGCGCGCACGAATGCGTTCGGTGGGGATCCGGCAGGGTTTGCCGGAATGCGGCGCCTGCGGGGCCGTCCTAGGATGCAGCGCCCCCGATCGTCGGGACCCGAGGAGACTCTCATCGCCCGCCCCGTTGTCATTCTTTTCGCCGCCGCGCTGTCGCTGGCCGGTTTCGCCGCAACCACGGTGCGCGCCCAGAGCACTGCGCCGGCATTGCCTTCCGCCGAGCAGACCGACCCGGTCAAGCTCGGCTGGATGCAAGGCTCGCCGCCGCCTCCGGACAAGGTCATCCGTTTCGCCGACGGATCGTTCTACACCTTCCCGAAGTTCCGATGGACGTTCTCGAACTCGCGGCAACTGGGTCCGACGACCAACGTCTCGCGCGGGGTCGGGGCGGTTGTGCCTTTGCCGCGCGCCGAGCGCGACGACCTCGATGCGCTCACCTTCACGCCGCTCGGCAAGACCGAGACGATGACCTGGGCGCAGTCGCTCGGCGCGAATTACACCGACGGCATCGTCGTGCTGCACCGCGGCCGGATCGTCTACGAGCGCTACTTCGGCGCGCTGCGGCCGGAGGGCCAGCACATTGCGCAGTCGGTCACCAAGTCGTTCTTCGGCACCATCGGCGAGCAACTCGTGGCCGAGGGCAAGCTCGACGAGAACGCGAAGGTGGCGCAATACGTCCCCGAGCTCAAGGAGAGCGCCTTCGGCGACGCGACGATCCGCCAGGTGCTCGACATGCGAACCGGCCTGAAGTACAGCGAGAACTATGCCGATCCGAAGGCCGAGATCTGGGACCACGTGCGCGCCGGCGGCGTGCTGCCGCGGCCGCCGGGATACCAGGGCCCGCAGACCTTCTACGAGTTCCTGCAGACGGTGAAGAAGGAAGGCGAGCACGGCGGGACGTTCGCGTACAAGACCGTCAACAGCGACGTGCTTGGCTGGGTGATCCGTCGCGCGACGGGCAAGTCGGTCGGCGAGAACCTGTCCGAGCGGATCTGGAGCAAGATCGGCGCCGAGCAGGACGCCTACTTCAGCGTCGATAGCGTCGGCACCGAGTTCGCCGGCGGCGGCCTCAATACCGGGCTGCGCGACCTGGCGCGCTTCGGCGAGATGATGCGCAACGGCGGTCGCGCCAACGGCCAGCAGGTGCTGCTCCCCGCGGTCGTCGATGACATCCGGTCCGGCGGCGACAAGTCGGCCTTCCCGGCGGCGAGCTATCCGACCTTGCCCGGGTGGAGCTATCGCGACATGTGGTGGGTCTCGAACGACGACCACGGCGTCTTCGCGGCGCGCGGCATCCACGGACAGACCGTCTACATCGATCCGAAGGCAGAGATGGTGATCGCGCGCTACGCCTCGTTTCCGATGGCGGCGAACGCCTTCAACGACCCGACTTCGCTGCCGGCCTACCGGGCGGTCGCGAACCACCTGATGGCCCGTCCTCGCTGAAGGGGACCGCTCCTCTCAGTCGCCGCCAAATCTCGGCGGCCGCTTCTCGCGGAAGGCGGCGATGCCCTCGCGGGCGTCGTCCCCGCTGTTGACGCCATCCACCACCAGCTCGACATCGCCCAGCGATTGCTCGAGCGTCTGGTCGAGGCTGCGTACCATGAGCCGCTTGGCGACACGTGTCGCCATGGCTGAGCGCGCGGCGAGGGCCTCAGCGAGCTCGTCGACGCGCGGCAGCAGCCGCTCCGGCGCAACCACCTCGCCGACCAGGCCGAGCCGCAACGCGGTCGCCGCGTCGTAGATCTCCCCGAGCAGCACCATCTTCAGTGCGGCTTGCAGGCTCATGGCACGCGGCCAGAGCCATGCGCCGCCCTCGTCGGGAAGCAGGCCCGCATTTCCGCTCGGGTCGCCCAGCCGGGCGCGATCGCTGGCGATGCGGAAGTCGCACAGCAGGGCAAGGGCGAGACCCCCGGCGATGGCCGGACCGTCGATCATTGCGATGCTGGGCTTGTCGAGGCGGTGCAGCGCGAGCACCAGCGCATGCATGCTTTCGCGCATGTAGGCCGCGTGCCCCAGGGTCCGGCTCTCCGCCAGCTCCACGTCGGCCGTACTGTGAAGGTTGCCTCCGGAACAGAACGCCCCGCCCGCGCCGCTGAGGACCAGCACCTTCGCCGCATCGTCCGCGCTGAATCTCGCCAGCGCATCGATCGCTTCCCGGCACATCGCATAGGTCCATGCGTTGCGTCGCTGCGGATCGTTCAGGGTCAGGCGCGCGACGCCCGCTGCACTGATCTCGAAAAGAATGTGCTCGTAGGATTCATTCATCGATCGGGTCCTCATGACGGCGACGAGGCTTGATCTTCGGCGCGGCGGCGGTGCGGTCGTGAAACGACTTCGCATCGATGCTGATCGTAGCGAGCGTTGCCGGATGACGCCTCCACTTCGTGAAGCTTTGCTCACGATCGAGCCCCCTCTGCCGGACGCGCCGTCCGACGGTCGTCGCAGGCTGATCCCGATCGGACAATCGCGCGATGCCGGCCCGAGCTCCCTCGGCCGGCCCTTCCATGCATCTCGACATCGCAACTCTCCTCTTCGCCATGACCGTGTGCATGGTGACGATGGCCGTCGCCTTGCCCGCGGTCATGGGCCAGGTCGACGAGCCGGCGCGGCTCGCGCAGGCCGGCGTCGTCGTCCAGGGGGTCGCGTGGGCACTGTTGCTGCTGTCGGGTCTCGCCGTCGGCGGGTCGATGACCGATCGCGCGCTGTCGACCCTGGCCATGGCCGGCATCACCGGCGGTCTGGCGCTCAACGCCGCGGCGTTCGACCTGTGGTGCGGCCGGTCGCCGCAGATGCGCATGCCGATCCTCATCGCCATCGTCATGCCGCTCGGCTATGGCCTCGGCTTTTCGAGCTATCCGTTTCGCGTCGGCTGGGCCAACGCGCTTCTCACGCTGCAGATGGCTTTCGTCGTCGTCGCGGTCTGGCGCGAGCCCGTGGTCGCGGTCGGCAAGTGGCGCTGGCTGCTCGTCGTCAGCCTGCTCGCGCAGATGATCGTCACCCTGTGGCGCGGCGTCCTCGGCGCGTTCTTCACCGAGAGCTACCCGACCTTCCTGCATCCGCACCCGGTGAACTACGCCTTCGCGATCATCGCCAACGGGACGACGGTGCTCTCGCTCATGGGCGTGCTGCTGGCGCACCGCGACGAGACGGCGCGCGAGCTCGAGCGGCTCGCGACGCTCGATGGCCTCACGGGCGTGCTCAATCGCCGCGCCTGGATGACCCAGGCTGCCACCGAGATGGCCGTGAGCCTTCGCTACGCGCACTCGGTCGCGGTGCTGATGCTCGACCTCGATCACTTCAAGCAGGTCAACGACAGCCATGGCCACGAGGCGGGCGACCGCGCGCTCGCTTTCATCGGTCGGGCGCTGCAGGCCGCGGTCCGCCCGGGTGACCTGGTGGGCCGCTACGGCGGCGAGGAGTTCTGCGTGCTGATGACCCATGCCGACCTGGCCGCAGCGAATGCCTTCGACGCCCGCGTCCGCGCCTACCTCGGCGAAGTGGCGGAGCGCGAGCTCGGCTTCCCTCTCGCCTACAGCGCCGGCATCGCGATGCGCGATTCGCCGCGGGACACGCTTGCCGGGATGCTCAGGCGGGCCGACTCGAAGCTCTACGGCGCCAAGGCGCAGGGTCGCTCGCGCACCCTCGATGCCGAAGGGCTGCGCCTGCAGGTCGCCTGAGCGCGCCGCGCGCCCGCGCCGCGCACCAGCCGCTGAGGCCAGCTAGCGAGCCGCCCCTTCGCGCGTCGAGCTCGCGCGGTCTCGCACGGGCAGCCTCCAGCCCGGCCGAACGAAATGGCAGGTGTAGCCGTTCGGGATGCGCTCCAGGTAATCCTGGTGCTCGGGCTCGGCTTCCCAGAACGGTCCCGCCGGCGCTACTTCGGTCACGACGCGCCCCGGCCACTGACCCGAAGCGTTCACGTCGGCGATCGTGTCTTCGGCCACGCGCTTCTGCTCGTCGCTCGTCGTGAAGATCGCCGATCGGTAGCTCGTCCCGACGTCGTTGCCCTGGCGGTTGCGCGTGGTCGGGTCGTGCACCTGGAAGAAGAACTCGAGGAGCTTGCGATAGCTGAGCTTCGCCGGGTCGAAGATCACCTCGATCGCCTCGGCATGGGTGCCGTGATGGCGATAGGTCGCATTCGCAACGTCGCCGCCCGAGTAGCCGACGCGCGTCGAGAGGACGCCGCTCATCTTGCGGATGAGGTCCTGCATGCCCCAGAAGCAGCCACCGGCGAGCACCGCACGTTCCTGATTCATCGAATGTCCTCCACCTGGTCGAGATAGGCGCCGTAGCCCTGGTCCTGCATGTCGTCGCGATGGACGAAGCGCAGCGACGCCGAGTTGATGCAGTAGCGCAGGCCCCCGCGATCGCGCGGCCCGTCGTTGAAGACGTGGCCCAGGTGGCTGTCGCCGCCGGCCGAGCGCACCTCGGTGCGGATCATGCCGTGCGAAGAGTCCTTCAGCTCGTTGACGTTCGCCGGCTCGATCGGCTTGGTGAAGCTCGGCCAGCCGCAGCCCGACTCGAACTTGTCGGCCGAGGCGAACAGCGGCTCGCCCGACACGATGTCGACGTAGATGCCGGGCTCGTGGTTGTCGAGGAGTTCGCCGGTTCCGGGAGCCTCGGTGCCGCTGTGCTGGGTCACGCGGTACTGTTCCGGCGTCAGGCGGGACACGGCCTCGGGGGTTTTTCGATAGGTGGGCATGTCGGGTTTCTCGCTTGCAACGCGTCAGTCTTGCAGCTTAGCGAATCCTTACGTCGAATGGCCGTCGCCGCCGGCATGGCCCCAACGGCGAGAGGACATGCCGGAGCCGCGTTCGCACCCGAGCGAAGGGGCGAGCGGCAGCAGTGCCGGCGGCGCTCGCGATAATTGCGGCCGCACGCTCCTTCTTCGCCACGCGCTTCACCTTCCACCCTGCATCGGGCATCGACATGAGTCTGGACCTCGGAAGCGATTCGCCGGTGCTCGTCGTCGGTGCCGGAATCATGGGCGCGGGCATCGCCCAGGTCGCGGCGCAGGCGGGGCACACGGTGCGCCTCCACGACGCCCGCGAAGGGGCGGCCGCTTCGGCCTGCGCCAGGACTGCGGCGGCGCTCGACGCCCTCGTCGCCAAGAGCCGGATCGACGCCGCCGAAGCGAGAGCGGTCGTCGCGCGCATCGGCGTCGCGGCGCGCCTCGA
This sequence comes from Caldimonas sp., assembly GCA_035555295.1. Classification (GTDB taxonomy): domain Bacteria; phylum Pseudomonadota; class Gammaproteobacteria; order Burkholderiales; family Burkholderiaceae_C; genus Schlegelella_A. Next base: position 757 of record DATMGW010000416.1, on the reverse strand, counting down.
AGACGCCGCGGGAGCCGGCCTCGTCGTCGAGGCGATCGTCGAGAACGCCGACGCCAAGCGCTCGCTCTTTCACGATCTCGAAGGCATCGTCGGCGCCGGCTGCGTGCTCGCCTCGAACACCTCGTCGATCTCGATCACCGCGCTTGCGAACGGATTGAAGGCGCCGGGCCGGCTCGTCGGCATGCACTTCTTCAACCCGGTGCCGCTGATGAAGCTGGTCGAGGTCGTGTCGGGACTGCAGACCGACGCCAGCGTCGCGCAGGCGATCTTCGAGCTGAGCAAGCGCTGGGGCAAGACCCCGGTGCACGCGCGCTCGACGCCGGGCTTCATCGTCAACCGCATCGCCCGCCCTTACTACGCCGAAGCGCTGGCGCTGTTGCAGGAGCGGGCGGCCGAGCCGGCAGCGATCGACGCCTGCCTGCGCGGCGCGGGCTTTCGCCTGGGGCCGTGCGAGCTGATGGACCTGATCGGTCACGACACGAACTTCGCCGTCACCGAGTCGGTGTACGTGGCGAACTACGGCGACCGGCGTTACGCGCCTTCGTTCGTGCAGCGCGAGCTCGTCGACGGCGGCCTGCTCGGCCGCAAGACGGGCCGCGGCTTCTTCGTTTATCCCGCGCCGGTGGCATCGACGGCGAGCGCGCCGGCTGCGGCCGAGACGCCGCCGATTCCTTCGGGCTCGATGGTCGCCTTGCACGGTGCCGGCGTCGCTGTCGATCGCTGGGCTTCGCGGCTCGCCGACGCCGGCGTTCGCTTC
>DATMGW010000415.1:0-3307 GCA_035555295.1 Caldimonas sp. | reverse complement strand
GACGCTGCCCGCCTCGACGAGCCAGGAGTCCGGCACCATGGCGACGATGCGCTCGAGCACAGGGCGCGGCAAGCGATCGGCGAGCGCCGCGTCGACCTCGGCGAGCCGGCTCGCCGCCGGAAGCAGGACGTGCTCGCGGATCAGCGGGAACGCCCGCGTTGCCGCGCCCGCATCGCCGAGGCCGGCGTGGTGGAAGTAGAGCGCCGCGCCGTGGTCGATCAGCCAGAGCTTGCGATGCCAGACGAGCATGTTCGTGTTGCGCGCCGTCCGGTCGAGGTTGGTCACGAGCGCGTCGAACCAGACGATGCGCGAAGCGAGATCGGCGTCGGGCGGGTCGGCGAGCGGGTCGAAAGCGAGGGCGCCGGAGAGGTAGTCGAGGCCCAGGTTCGTGCCGCCGCTGGCGTGGATCAGGTCCTGGATCTCGGGGTCGGGCTCGGTGCGGGCCAGCTCGACGTCGAGCTCGACGAGAACGATCTCGGGCACCGGCAGCTCGAGCGCACGCGCGATCTCGCCGGCGACGAGCTCGGCTGTCAACGCCTTCACGCCCTGCCCGGCGCCGCGGAACTTGAGGACGTACAGGCCATCGTCGTCGGCCTCGATCACGGCCGGAAGCGACCCGCCCTCGCGCAGCGGCGTGACGTAGCGGGTCGCGGAGACGGTTCGCACTCCGGGCGATTCTAGGAGCCGTGGCCGCTTGAAAATGGCGCTGCGCGGCATCATGTGCCGTCAGCCCCCGGCCTGCGCCGGGGCGCTTCCTTTCGCCCACGAACCGAACAAGACGCCGATGGACAAGCAAACCCTTTCCTTCCAGGCCGAGGTCAAGCAGATCCTGCACCTCGTCACCCACTCGCTCTATTCGAACAAGGAGATCTTTCTCCGCGAGCTGATCTCGAACGCTTCGGACGCCTGCGACAAGCTGCGCTTCGAGGCGACCCTCAAGCCCGAGCTCTACGAAGGCGTGACGAATCTCGAGATTCGCGTCGCCTTCGACGCCGCGGCGAAGACGATCACGGTCTCCGACAACGGCATCGGTCTGTCCGCCGAGGAGGCGGTCGCCAACCTCGGGACGATCGCCAAGAGCGGAACGCGCGAGTTTGTGGCGGCGCTGGAAGGCGAGCAGAAGAAGGATGCGCAGCTGATCGGCCAGTTCGGCGTCGGCTTCTATTCGAGCTTCATCGTCGCCGACCGCGTCACGGTCGAGTCTCGCCGCGCCGGCCTGCCGCCCGAAGAGGGCGTGCGCTGGAGCTCGGAAGGCGCGGGCGACTTCGAGGTCGAGACGATCACGCGCGCCGCGCGCGGCACGAGCGTGACGCTGCACCTGCGCGAGGGTGAAGAAGAATTCCTTTCCGGCTGGAAGCTGCGGTCGATCGTCTCGAAGTACTCCGACCACATCTCGCTGCCCATCCTGATGCAGAAGGAGGAGTGGGATGCCGAGGCGAAGAAGCAGGTCGCCAAGGACGAGTGGGCGCCGGTCAACAAGGCTGCAGCGCTGTGGACGCGGCCGAAGGGCGAGATCACGAAGGAGCAGTACGAGGAGTTCTACAAGCAGATCAGCTACGACACGGAAGCGCCGCTCGCCTACACGCACAACCGTGTCGAGGGGCGCAGCGAATACACGCAGCTCCTCTACATTCCGGCGAAGGCGCCGTTCGACCTGTGGAACCGCGACAAGCGTGGCGGCGTCAAGCTGTACGTGAGAAGAGTCTTCATCATGGACGACGCCGAGGCGCTGATGCCGGTCTACCTGCGCTTCGTCAAGGGCGTGATCGATTCGAGCGATCTGCCGCTGAACGTGAGCCGCGAGCTGCTCCAGGAGAGCCGTGACGTGAAGGCGATCCGCGAGGGCTCGACGAAACGCGTGCTCTCGATGCTCGAAGGCTTGGCCGAGAGCGAAGATGCCGCCGAGAAGGAGAAGTACGCGGCGTTCTGGAAGGACTTCGGCGTCGTCCTCAAGGAAGGGATCGGCGAGGACTTCGCGAATCGCGAGCGGCTGACGAAGCTCTATCGCTTCGCCTCGACCGCTGCCTCTGACGGCGGGACGCAAAGCGTGTCGTTCGACGACTACGTCAAACGCATGAAGGAAGGGCAGGAAGCGATCTACTACGTGACGGCCGATACGCCGGCGACGGCGAAGAACAGCCCGCAGCTCGAGATCTTCCGCAAGAAAGGCATCGAGGTCCTGCTCCTGACCGATCGCGTCGACGAGTGGCTGCTCTCGCATCTCTACGAGGTCGACGGGCATCCGCTGCAAAGCGTCGCCAGGGGCTCGGTCGATCTCGGCAAGCTCGAGGACGAGGCGGAGAAGAAGCAGGCCGAAGAAGCCGCGACGGCGTTCAAGCCGACGCTCGAGCGGCTGAAGGAAGCGCTCAAGGGCCGGGCCAAGGACGTGCGCGTCACGACCCGCCTGGTCGATTCGCCGGCCTGCCTCGTCGCCGAGGAGGGCGACATGAGCGGGCACCTCGCGCGGCTGCTGAAGCAGGCCGGGCAGGGCGCGCCGAAGGCCGAGCCGATCCTCGAGGTCAACGCCGAGCACCCGCTCGTCAAGCGGCTCGAGACGAGCGAGCATTTCGACGACCTCGCCAACATCCTGTTCGACCAGGCGCTGCTCGCCGAGGGCGGCCAGCTCGACGATCCGGCGGCTTACGTGAAGCGCGTCAACGCGCTGCTGATGGCCTGAGCGATCCGCGCCCGATGCGGCTGAGCGCGGGTGCGTCGGTGTTTCAGTAGGGGCTGCCCAGGGCAGGCTCGGCCATCGCTTCGAGCTGCTCGCGCAGCCGCGTGCACTGGTCGGCCCAGTACGACGGGCTCGCAAACCAGGGGAAGGCGATCGGGAACGCCGGGTCGCGCCAGCGCCGCGCGATCCAGGCGCTGTGATGGACCATGCGCAGCGTGCGCAGCGGCTCGACGAGGCGCAGCTCGCCGGCGTCGAAGTCAATGAACGATTCATAGCCTTCGAGGACGTCGTAGAGCTGGCGTGTCATCTCGGCGCGGTTGCCCGACAGCAGCATCCAGAGGTCCTGGATCGCCGGGCCGTTGACGGCATCGTCGAGGTCGACGAAGTGCGGGCCGTGCTCCGTCCATAGGACGTTGCCGAGATGGCAGTCGCCGTGCAGGCGCAGTTGCTTGAGCGGCGTGTGGTCGAAGGCGGATCGACACGCGCCCAGGGCGGTGTCGACGAGGTCGCGCCAGATCGCGGCCATGTCGGGGGTGACGATGTCGTTCGCGAGCAGCCAGTCGCGGCTCGCGTCGCCGTAGGTGGCGACGTCCATCGTCAGCCGTTCCTTGAACGCCGAGCGGGCGCCGATCG
>DATMGW010000414.1:0-3082 GCA_035555295.1 Caldimonas sp. | reverse complement strand
GGCGCGGTCTTCAGCGCCATCGCCAGCAACGGCGTCAACCCCGACGCGACCAGCAACGGCGCCACGCTGACGGTCAACCCGGCGCCGGTGCCACCGAGCATCACGCTGCAGCCGGTCGACGTCACCGTGGTGGCGCCGGCGACCGCGACCTTCACGGCCGCTGCCAGCGGCGTGCCCTCGCCGACCGTGCAGTGGCAGCAAAGCACCGATGCCGGCGTGACCTGGACCAACATCAACGGCGCGACCAACCCGAGCTTGACGACGCCGGCCACGGTCCTGGCCGACAGTGGCAAACGCTTCCGTGCGGTGTTCACCAATGCCTCGGGGAGCGTCACCACCAGCGCGGCAATATTGACGGTGACGACAGCGCCATTCAACGGTCCGACTGGTGTCGTGGTCGACGCCGCGGGCAACGTCTACGTCGCCGATAACGGCAACGAAACGATCCGCAAGATCACGCCCACCGGTGTCGTCAGCACGTTCGCCGGTTTGACGGGCAGCCCTGGCAGCACTGACGGCACAGGCAGTTCGGCCCGGTTCAACAGTCCCTTCGGCATCGCGGTCGACGCAGCAGGCAACGTCTATGTCGCCGACAGAGGCAACCACACGATCCGCAAGATCACGCCTGCCGGTGACGTCAGCACGCTGGCCGGTTTGGCCGGCAGCGCCGGAAGCACCGACGGCGCCGGCAGTGCGGCCCGGTTCAGCAACCCGTCTGCTGTCGCGGTCGACGCCGCGGGCACCGTCTATGTCGCCGACACGGGCAACCAGACGATCCGCGAGATCACGGCCGTGGGAGTCGTCAGCACGCTCGCCGGGTTGGCGAACAACCAAGGCAGCAGCGACGGCACAGGCAATGCGGCTCGATTCAACCACCCGTTCGGCGTTGCGGTCGATGCGGCGGGTAACGTCTACATTGGCGACACCTTCAACCAGACGATTCGCAAGATCACGGCCGCCGGTGTCGTCAGCACGCTCGCCGGGTTGGCGAACAGCCAAGGCATCGCCGACGGCTCAGGCAATGTGGCTCGGTTCCACCAACCGGGAGGTGTTGCGGTCGATACCGCCGGCAACGTCTATGTCGCCGACGCCGGCAACTCGACGATCCGCGCGATCACGCCCGCCGGTGTCGTCAGTACGCTGGCCGGTTCGGCGGGCAATGCCGGCAACATCGATGGGACGGGCGCCGCGGCTCGGTTCAACGCCCCGATCGATGTCACTGTCGACGCCGCAGGCAATGTCTATGTTGCCGACTCGAGCAACCAGTCGATCCGCCTGATCACGCCCGCCGGTGTCGTCACCACGTTTGCGCACTAGCCGTGCACTAGCCGCGTAGTGACGTCCGAAGTCAACGGCTACCCGGAGCGCGAGCGTGGCGGGCCGTGACTCGGGAGGCGGGCAGTCAGCGATCGACGCCGCCGACTCGGGCGCGCCACTGCCGGGCCAGTCGCTCGAATTCCGCCTTCGCCTTCATCCACCTGGCGTGCGCTTCGGGGCTCGGCTGGTCCTTCGCTTCTTGCTCACCCGCTTCGGCGCGAACGCGCGCGCCGCTCGCGATCTTGCAAAGCTGCGCATCGCTCAACATGGCACGATCCGCGGGCGCTACTGCAAAGCCTGATAGTTGAGGGCGATCGCCACGAGCACGGCACCGATGGAAAGCGTGCCCGGCGGGCCCTCGGCCTCGGCCGCCGCGACGATCATCCTGGCCAGGCGAACCTGGTCTTCCGTCAGTGCCGCGGCGCGTTCGTTCAGCCTCTTGTGTTGAGCGCTCACCGTCTCTTCCATCGCCGCTCTCCTTGTCGCAGGTGGCCCAGTATGGCGCGCCGGCGAAACGGTGGATCGCAATGCGCGGTCGGCGCGTCAGGCCTTCTTCGGTGCCTGCTTCGATATCTCACCGCGCTTCGGAGGCTTCTGCGCCGGCTGCCCGGCGGGCTTGTCGGCTGACCTGGGTACGGGGATCGGCGTCTTCTGCGTCGCCGCCTTCCTGGCTCTTTCCATTGCGATGCTGTAGGTGTTCCGGATCACCCGAGTGTAGGTCCGGATCGACTCGTAGTCGCCACTCGGCGCGAATCGTCGGCGATCGCGTCGGACTCCTCCTACCGGCTCGATCGCCATTGACCCCTTGGCGAGCGGGTATCCAAGGGGCTAAGTTCAATGGAGAATTTCCCGCGTCGAGGTCGACGGCGACGGCGACGGCGACGGGGAAGTTCACTCTTCTTCGATGTCTCCCGTCCGTTCCTCGAAAGCGAACCATGCCGTGGGCGTCTGGGTCGACACTTCCGCTCCGACCCGAAGCGGACAAGGAGAACGAGAATGCAGCTCGCAATGATCGGCCTCGGTCGGATGGGCGCGAGCATGGTTCGGCGCCTCCTGACGAAGGGCCACGAATGCGTCGTCTACGACATGCAGCCCGCCGCGGTGGCCGCGTTGCAGCAGGAGGGCGCCGCCGGTGCCGCGTCGCTCGAGGAGATGGTCGGAAAGTTGGCGCGACCGCGAGCCGTCTGGATGATGGTGCCGGCCGCCGTCGTCGACGCGAGCCTCGAAGCGCTGGTCGCGCACCTCGACCCCGGCGACATCGTGATCGACGGCGGCAACTCGTACTACCGCGACGACATCCGCCGCGCCAGGGACCTGAGCGCGGCGGGCCATCACTACGTCGATGTCGGCACCAGCGGCGGAGTCGCCGGCCGGGACCGCGGCTACTGCCTGATGATCGGCGGCGAGCCCGAGGTGGTCGAGCGCTTGACGCCGATCTTCGCCGCGCTCGCGCCGGGGGTCGATGCGGCGCCGCGAACGCGCGGTCGCAGCGGCGCGGCGGCGAGTGCCGAGCAGGGCTTTCTGCACTGCGGCCCGCACGGTGCCGGCCACTTCGTCAAGATGGTCCACAACGGCATCGAGTACGGCGCGATGGCGGCTTACGCGGAGGGTCTCAACATCCTGCGCAACGCCAACGTGGGCAAGCGCGAGCACGCGAGCGATGCCGAGACGACGCCGATGCGCCATCCCGAGTTCTATCAGTACGAGATGAACCTGCCCGAGATCGCCGAGGTCTGGCGGCGCGGCAGCGTCATCGGCTCGTGGC
>DATMGW010000413.1:0-2835 GCA_035555295.1 Caldimonas sp. | reverse complement strand
GGCGATGCTGGGCGTTGCCCTGAACGAAGTCTTCGTGCCCATCCTGAGGAAGCAGTTTCCCGAGATCATCGATTTCTATTTGCCACCGGAGGGTTGCAGCTACCGGATGGCGATCGTCAGCATCGCCAAGCGCTACCCCGGCCACGCCAAGCGGGTGATGTTCGGCGTCTGGAGCTTCCTGCGCCAGTTCATGTACACCAAGTTCATCGTCGTCGTCGACGACGACGTCGACGCGCGCGACTGGAAGGATGTCGTCTGGGCGATCACGACGCGGATGGACCCGGTGCGCGACACGGTGCTCGTCGACCGCACGCCGATCGACTCCCTCGATTTCGCGTCGCCGTCGAGCGGACTGGGCGGCAAGATGGGGCTCGACGCGACCAACAAGTGGCCGGGCGAGACCGACCGCGCTTGGGGCCGGCCGATCCGCCGCGACGCCGCCGTCGAGGCACGCGTCGCTGGCGTCGTCGCGGCGATCGGCGCGCGGCGCTGAGCCTCAGCCCGCCGGCCGCGCCGATCGACGTCGCGGCGCGCGCCTGGCCTTGGCGGCGTCGCCCGCCGGCGCGGTCTTTGCCGTGCTGCCGCTGCCGGCCGCCGACCTGGCCGAAGGGGAGCCCGCTCGCAACCCCTCCGACATCCCGATGAGCACGCCGCTCACCAGCGCGTTGTAGCTGTCGAGCATCGCCTGCGCCGCGCGCATGCCGGTCGCCCGCGAATGGCGCAGCGACGTCTGCGCCTGGGCAAGCAGCCCTTCGACCGTCTGGGTCGCTTGCGCCCCGGTCTCGCTGCCTTTCAGCTTCAATGCGGAGAGCGCGTGTTCCCAGGGTGCCTGCAGTGGCCCGGCCGACTTGCTCGCCTTGGCGATGGCGCCGAAGAAGGCGTCTTCCATCTTCTCGACGTTCGCGAGCGCGTCCTTCAGCGGCTTTTCGCCGAGGCCGACGCCCTGGCTCATGAACTGCTCGAGCGCCTTGCGATTCGCCTCGACCGCCTGGAGCAGCGCCGAGTCGATTCCGGCGAGCGCCTTGCCGAGCATCGCCTCGACGTCGACGCCGCTGGCCGGATTCTTCGCCGCGCCCATCGACGCCGCGCCGGCCACCGTCTTCACGACCTTCTTGATGCTGTCGAGCGTGAGCTCGCGGCCCTGCAGCGCCTTGAGCGTCGCGCTCGCGACCGCCTTGCGCAAGGCTTCTCCCTGCTTGGCGCTCGCCTCGCTGAACATCGTGACGAGCGCGTCCTGGTCGATCCCCGACTTGATCATGTGCTTCTCCGTTCTCATTGCATGTGTTGGCCGCCGTTGATGGCGATGTTGGCGCCGGTCAGGAACGCCGCCTCCTCCGATGCGAGGTAGATGATGAGACCGGCGACTTCCTCGGGCTTGCCGAGCCGGCCGACCGGAATCTGCGGCAGGATCTTCGACTCGAGGATCTCCTTGGGAATCGCCGTCACCATCTTCGTGCCGATGTAGCCGGGCGAGATCGTGTTGACGGTGACGCCCTTCTTCGCGACCTCCAGGGCCAGCGCCTTCGTGAAGCCGTGCACTCCGGCCTTCGCCGCCGAGTAGTTGGTCTGGCCGAACGCCCCCTTGGAGCCGTTGACCGACGACACGTTGATGACGCGGCCCCAGCCGCGCTCGACCATGCCGTCGACGAACTGCTTGCTCATGTTGAAAAGGCTGTCGAGGTTGGTCCGGATCACGGCATCCCAGTTGACCTTGTCCATCTTCTTGAAGGTCATGTCGCGCGTGATGCCGGCGTTGTTGACGAGTACGTCGACGGCGCCGACCTTGCTCATCACCTCGGCCGCAGCCTTCGTGCACGAATCCAGGTCGGCGACGTCGCAGGCGACGGCGACGAAGTCGTAGCCGTTCTTCTTCATCGCCGCCAGCCATTCCTCGTGCTTGGCGTTGCCGGGCGAATAGGTGACGACGACGCGATAGCCGGCGTCGGCCATCTTGGTCGAGATCGTTTCGCCGAGGCCGCCCATGCCGCCGGTGACGAGTACTACGCGGCCACTTGCGTTCGTTCCAGCCATGTCTTGTCTCCGCTGTTCTGAGCCGACTATTCTGGACCCAAGCGTGGCGTTCGGCCACGTCTAAAACGCGCTGCTGCTCGTTCGGCCGCCGCTGCCTTCAGGCGGCCCGCTCCATCGGCCGTACCGTGAGGAACAGCACCTGCGGCGAGGCGTGGCCGCGCAGGAACTTGAGCACGCAGTCCTTGTGGATCCGGCTTTCGCTCAGCGACTGGTGCAGCGCGTCGACCGAGTCGAGCACCGCGCCGTCGATGCCGAGCAGGACGTCGCCTTCGCGCAGCCCGGCGCGGGCCGCCGGGCTGCCGGCCTCGACCGAGAGGACACGTACGCCGCTGTCCTGGGCGAGGCCGTGATGCGTCACGATGCGTCGATCGATCGGCATCGACTGGCCGCCGACGCCGAGATAGCCGCGGCGGACCCGGCCGTGTCGCAGCAGTTGCGGGACGACCCAGGCGGCGGTGTCGATGGCGACGGCGAACGAGATCGATTGCGCGCCGCGGATGATCGCCGTGTTGACACCGACCGCCTCGCCGCGCGAGTTGAGGAGGGGGCCGCCCGAGTTGCCGGGGTTGAGCGCCGCGTCGGTCTGGATCACGTCGGGAATGAGACGGCCGGTGCTCGCGCGCATGCTGCGCCCGAGCGCGCTGACGATCCCGGCCGTCACCGTGTGCTCGAAGCCGAGCGGATTGCCGATGGCGATGGCGATCTCGCCGCGCTTGAGCGCGCCCGAGCGGCCGAAGGAGGCCGGAGCGATCGAGAGGCGGGCGGCCGCGACGATGTGCAGCACCGCGAGGTCGGTATCCGGGT
>DATMGW010000412.1:0-4291 GCA_035555295.1 Caldimonas sp. | reverse complement strand
CCGGAGCGCTTTCGACGACGTCGCCGCCGTACATCACGATCACGCGGTCGGCGACCGACGCGACGACGCCCAGGTTGTGCGTGATCAGGAGGACGGCGAGGCCTTCGCGGCGCTGCAGATCGGCGAGGAGCGCCAGCACCTGCGCCTGGATCGTGACGTCGAGCGCGGTGGTCGGTTCGTCGGCGATCAGCACCTTCGGCGAGCACGCCAGCGCGATCGCGATCATGACGCGCTGGCGCATGCCGCCCGAGAACTGGTGCGCATAGGCATCGAGGCGCTGCGCCGCCGCCGGGATGCGCACGAGCTCCATCAGTTCGAGGGCGCGCTGGCGTGCCTGCCTGCGGCTCATGCCACGGTGCTCGACCAGCGACTCGGCGATCTGGAAGCCAACCGGCAGGACCGGGTTCAGCGAGGTCATCGGTTCCTGGAAGATCATGCCGATGCGGTCGCCGCGCATCGCCTGCGCCTTCGCCTCGCTCGCCGCCGTCATATCGACGCCGTCGACCGTGATCCGCCCGCGCGAGACGCGCCCGACTCCGGCCGGCAGCAGGCCCATGACGGACAGCGCGGTCAGGCTCTTGCCGCAGCCGGACTCGCCGACGAGCGCAAGCGTCTCGCGCCGGTGCACCTCGAAGCTGACGTCGCGAACCGCATCGAACCAGCGGCGGTCGATGCGGATCGACGTCGTCAGTCCCTCGACCACGAGCGACGGCTCGGCCGACTCGGGCTCGAGCGTCGCGTCGATCGCAGCGTCGACCGCTGCGGCGCTCACTGCGGCGCCCTCGGGTCGCTTGCGTCGCGCAAGCCGTCGCCGATCAGGTTGAGCGCGATCATGATCACCAGGAGAGCCAGGCTCGGGAAGATCGAGAGCCAGGACGCGTCGAGCAGGTTGTCGAATCCGTCGCGGATGATCCCGCCCCAGGTCGCCGTCGGCGGCGGAACGCCCAGGCCGATGAAGGCAAGCGTCGACTCGGTGCGGATCGCCGCGGCGAACCAGAGCGAGCCCATGACGACGACCTCGTCCATGATGTTCGGCAGGACGTGCAGGAACATGATCCGCGGGTTGCCGAAGCCGAGCGCCCGGCACGCGTCGACGAAGTCGCGCTCCTTCATCGCCAGCGTCGAGGCGCGCGCGACGCGAACGAACGCAGGCACTGCCGTGATCGCGATCGCCAGGATCAGGTTGAACAGGCTCGCGCCGAGCACGGCCACGAGGATCAATCCCATGATGAGCTGCGGAAAGCTCAGCAGGACGTCGGTCGCCGAGGTGATCAGGCGGTCGACGAGGCCACCGAAGTAGCCCGAGACGACGCCGACGATCGTGCCGATGACGATGCCGACGAGCGTCGCGAAGGCGCCGACGAAAAGCGAGATGCGGGCGCCGTAGATCACGCGCGACAGCACGTCGCGGCCGAACGCGTCGGTGCCGAAAAGATGCGCGGCCGAGGGCGGCTCGAGCTTGAGGAGGACGTCCTGGTCGTTCGGATCGAAAGGCGCGATCCACGGCGCGGCGAGGGCGATGACGACCATCGTCACGGCGAGCGCGAGTCCGACGACGAGCCCGCCCGAGCGCGTCGCACGCTTCCAGGCCGACGGCGCGGCGATGACGACCGCGGCAGTCATCCGGCCTTGACCCGCGGATCGACGAGACCGTACGTCAGGTCGGTCAGGATGTTGGCGACGACGACGGCCAGCGCCGTCACCACCATCAGCCCCTGGAGCAAGGTGTAGTCGCGCTGGTTCAGCGCCGAGACGATGAGCTTGCCGAGGCCGGGGCGGCTGAAGACGATCTCGGTCAGGACGGCGTTGCCGATGAGCACGCCGAGATACAGGCCGATCACGGTGACGATCGGGATGAGCACGTTGCGCAGCGCGTGACGCCAGACGACGATCCGGTTTGGCAGGCCCTTGGCGCGCGCGGTGCGGACGTAGTCGTCGCTCAACGCCTTGAGCATTCCGGAACGCGTCACGCGGGTCACGTACGCGACCATGATCAGCCCGAGATTGAGCGAAGGCAGGGCGAGCGCGCGCAGGCGCTGCAGCGGGTCGGTCGTCGCGGCGCTCGAGATGACGGGAAACCAGCGCAGCTCGACCGCGAAGGCGATGAGCAGAAGGATCCCCGAGACGAAGGCCGGAAACGACAAGCCGACGAGCGAGACGATGCGCGCCAGCCAGTCGACGAAGCCGTCGCGCCGCTGTGCCGCGACGACGCCGAGCGGCACGCCGATCAGGCTGCCGATGACGAGCGCGGCAACCGTGAGCTCGATCGTGTACGGCAGGACCGCCGCGACATCGGTCGTGATCGGCCGGTTCGTCACGAGCGAGCGGCCGAGGTCGCCGTGGGCGATCTGGACCATGAAGTCCGCGTACTGGGCGACGAGCGGCTTGTTCAGGCCGAGCCGCTCGCGCCGCCGGGCTCGCCTGGTCGCCGAGGACGACGATCGTCGGGTCGCCGGGAACGACCCGGACCAGGACGAACACCAGCGTCAGCACCGCCCAGAGCGTCGGCAGGGCGAGCAACAGCCGGTTGACGATGAAGCGCAGCATGGGAGCGCCTCCGCTGCCGGCCTAGGGCCTACAGCCGCCTTACTTCTTGGTGGTCTTCTCGGTGATCTGCGGCCCGAGGTGGATCGCATCGACCAGCTTGTAGCCGTAGTCGACGTTCGACTTGTGCGCCCAGACCTGGAGCTGCTCGAACAACGGCACGGCGCAGACCTCGTCGAGGATCTTGCGCTGCGCCGTCGCCCAGAGCTCCTTCTGCTTGGCCAGGTCGGGCTCCGAGCGGGCGGCATCGATCTCCTTGTCGGCCACCGCGCAGTGCGAGAAATTCGTCACCGCCGTCGGCGTGCCGACGATCGAGCGCGAGTGGAAGAACTGCGTCAGGGGCACGTCGGCAACGGGGAAGCGCGCCGCCGTGTAGTAGACCGCGCCGCTCAGGTCCTTGCGGATGTTGGCGTGGAAGGTCTGGTGGTCGACCGTCTCGAGCTGCAGGTCGATGCCGGCCAGCTTGAGCTGGGCCTGCAGGATCTGCGCCGTGTTCAGCATGGAGGGCAAGGTCGACTGGATCGCCTTGACCGTGATGCCGTTCGGATAGCCCGCCTCCTTCAGGAGCGCCTTGGCCTTGGCGACGTCGTAGGTCGCGAGCGGCGCCTTCGGGTCGGTGCCGAGGTAGCCGGCCGGCACCACCGAGACCGGCAGATCGGCCGTGAGGTTGCCCTTGAAGTCGACGATCTGCTGCCGGTTGATCGCGTGCGCGATCGCCTGGCGAACCCGCTTGTCGTCGAGCGGCTTGACGGTCATGTTGAGGTGCAGGAGGCCGAGCTCGGCCGGCCGCAGCACGTCGACGATGACCCCCGGCTCCTTCTTGAAGCGCTCGACCCATTTCTGGTCCTGGCGGCCGTAGACGATGTCGAGCTCGCCCGACGTGAAGGCGAGGTCGCGCGCCGAGTCGGCAGGGATCAGGTGGTAGACGATGCGGTCGATCTTGGGCGCGCCGCGGAAGTAGTCCTTGTTGGCGACGAAGGTCACGCTCTCGCCCGGCTTGTAGGCCTCGAACTTGAACGGGCCGGTTCCTACGGGATTGAGGCGGAAGTCGTCGCCGAGCTTTTCGACCGCCTTGCGGCTGACGACGTTGCCGCCGTGATAGTTCGTGACGAGCCCCAAGAAGAACGGCACGGCCTGCTTCAGCTTGACGCGCACCGTCAGGGGGTCGAGCGCCTCGACCGACTCGATCGAGGCGTAGTCGGCCGAGAACGACGAGGTCTTCGAGTCGGCGGCGCGCTTGAGCGAGAACACGACGTCGTCGGCCGTGAGGTCGCCATAGTCGCCGTGGAACTTCACGCCCTTGCGCAGGTGGAAGGTCCAGGTGAGCTTGTCGGGCGTGTTTTCCCAGCGCTCGGCGAGATCGGGCTCGAGCGTCTCGAGGCTGGCCGATCCCGGCTTGAAGCGAACCAGGCCGTTGTAGAGCCACGAGGTCAGCGGCTTGTCCTGCGTCGTCGTCGCGCGATCCGGGTCGAGCTGGCTGACGTCGGCGGCCGACATGCCGACATTGAGGGTCGTCTCTGCCGTCACTCCGGCGCTGGCCAGGATGAGTGCCGCCGCTGCGGCGAAGAGATGTCGCTTCATGCCTGTTCCCTCGATGGACCGTGGCCACTTTCGCGCCGCGAGCGGGCGCGCGGCATCATAGCCCGCGCTGCCGGCGGCGAACCCCGTGGTTTCGCCGTGCTCATTGCCCGACGCCGGCCTGCGGTGGCTGCGCCGCCTGCGCCGGCCGGGCGAAGCGGTCGATCGC
>DATMGW010000411.1:0-11291 GCA_035555295.1 Caldimonas sp. | reverse complement strand
CTGACGTTGGCCCGCGTGGGGCGCCGTCCGATCGTGACCCCCGAAGCCTTCGTGAGCGGCCTGCCGCCGGCGGTGTCACCCCATGTATGACAAGGTTGCCGTTGGCGCTCGAATCGGCGCCGATGGCCCGCGCGGGCGATGACAACCGGCCCGCAGGCCAGGTTGGCGGGTCGGCGCGCGGTGACGTGTGAACGAACTTGGTATGTACAGCCTGCACTGCACAAAGAAGCTGCTTGATCGCATCAAGCCTTCGATCGCAACGTCTCTACCGCCGCCGTCGACGGCGCTCGGTAACTGGTACGCGACTGCGCTGTTCTGGAAGCCTCAGCTCGCGCTGCTCGTGAACGAGCGGACCTTGCTGCCGGCGTTGATGCCGCTGGCACCTTCCTCGACCCTGTCTGCGAGGTTCCCTGGTGAACTGGCGGTAGTGTTGAGCAGGCACGGCATCAGCCCAGCGGCCATTGACCGGGAGATGGCGGCGATGACCGAGGTCGCATTCGCGAAGACCGCCAACCGCAGCGTGCTCGGCATCATGAACGAGTTCTCCTTCCTGGCCGAGGGCTACCGCGATTATCTGGAGACGTCCGACTTATTGGCCCTGTCGATGCGCCTGGCCGACACACCTTGCAGCCCGATCAAGTACAACAGCCCGGCGCGGCTGATCAAGGAGATCTTCGCTGATGGGTAGATTCGGAATTCAGCAGAATGGCTCCCGGTTCGACGGTGACGATCTGAGCGCCGAGGTCATCGGGTGGGGAAAGACGGTCAACCCAAGCATCGACAGGCCGCACGCGAGCTGCGGCGTCCGGTGGCGCAGCGCCAGCCGGCCGAGCGCCTGCTGATCATCTGCGAAGGTGCGAAGACCGAGCCCTTGTACCTGCGCGAGATCCCAGGCACGCGGGGTCGCGTGACATCGCCGCGGGCCTCTGTCGACGCCCACTGAACCCGACCACCCTTCGCATGCGCCTGCTGCTGTACAAGGACCTGAACCTCCGCCGCGTCAAGGCCGCGTTCGACAAGGTCAAGGGCGCCATCGAAGCCGGCGACTTCCGCTCGGCCGACGTCAAGAAGCTGCACGCCGGGTCGTACTACCGCGCCAAGCTCGACTACGCCAACCGGCTGCTGCTGCAGTTCGCGCGCATCGACCGGCCCGACAGCGAAGGCGGCACCGAGACCGTGTGCCTGGCTCTGGAGGTGATCGAGAACCACGCCTACGAACGCTCCCGCTTCCTGCGCGGCGCCGTGGTGGACGAATCGCGCATCGAACGCGAGCCACTCGCCGATGCCAAGGCACCCGCACTGTCCGCCGAGGCCACGCCACTGCGCTGGCTGGGCCCGGACCGCACGAAGTTCGAGTTGCTGGACAAGCCCATCGTGTTCGACGACGCGCAGGACGAGGCCTACCGACACCCGGCGCCGCTGGTGGTGATCGGCTCCGCCGGCTCGGGCAAGACCGCGGTCACGCTGGCGCGGCTGCGCGAGGCCGAGGGCCGGGTGCTCTACGTCACGCTGTCGGCCTTCCTGGCGCAGAGCGCCCGCGCGCTGCACGCCGCGCATGGCTTCGAGAACCCGAAGCAGGAGGTCGACTTCCTCAGCTACCGCGAGCTACTGGAGACTCTGCGCGTGCCCTCGGGCCGCGAGGTGACGCTGCCTGCGTTCGCGGCCTGGTGCGAACGCCATCACACAAGCCTGCGGCTGCTGGGCGACATCGATGCGCAGGCCCTGTTCGAGGAGTTCCGCGGCGTCATCGGCGCGCAGCCGCAGGGGCCGGTGTCGCTGGCTGACTACCTGGCCCTGGGCACGCGGCAGAGCCTGCTCAATATCGCGCAGCGCGAGCTGGCGCACGCCCTGTTCCAGCGTTACTGCGCCTGGCTGGCCGACATCGGCTTGCACGACAGCAACCTGGTTGCGCACGCCTGGCGCACCGAGATCGCACAGAAGCAGCCGCCGGTGTACGACTTCGTTGTCATCGACGAAGTTCAGGACCTCACACCCGTGCAGCTGGCGCTTGTGCTGGCGCTGCTGAAGCAGCCCGGGCAGTTCATCCTGTGCGGCGACAGCCACCAGATCGTGCACCCCAACTTCTTCAGCTGGGCGGCGCTGAAGAGCCTGTTCTGGCAGGGCCTGGCCGGCGACGCTGCACAACGCCAGCCGCTGAAGCTGCTGCGGGCCAACTTCCGCAACACCCGCGCTGTCACCGCGCTGGCCAATCGGCTGCTGAAGATCAAGCAGGCGCGCTTCGGTTCGGTGGACCGCGAGAGCAACTTCCTGGTGCGCAGCACCTCTGCCGTGGCCGGCGAAGTGCGGCTGCTCGATGCCAAGGACAAGGCGCTGGCGCAGCTGGATGCGGCCACCCGGCAATCGGCACGGCACGCCGTGATCGTGCTGCGTGACGAGGACAAGCTCGCCGCGCGCCAGGCCTTCCACACGCCGCTGGTGTTCTCGGTGCACGAGGCCAAGGGCCTGGAGTACCCGCACGTGCTTCTGTTCAGGTTGGTGTCGGGCCAGCGGCAGGCCTATGCCGAGGTGTGCGAGGGCGTGACAGAAACCGACCTGCAAGGCGACGATCTCGAGTTCCGTCGCGCGCGCGACAAGGCCGACAAGTCGCTGGAGCTGTACAAGTTCCAGGTCAACGCGCTGTACGTGGCGATGACGCGTGCGGTGGAGACGCTGACGCTGGTGGAGCAGGACACCGGCCACCCGCTGCTGGGGCTGCTGGGCCTGCAACTGGGTGAAGCAGCGGCACAGCCGGTGGCGAAGTCCAGCCAGGACGAGTGGGCGCAGGAGGCGCGCCGGCTCGAGCTGCAGGGCAAGACCGAGCAGGCGCAGGCCATCCGCGATGCTTTCCTGCAGCACAAGCCCGTGCCCTGGGTGCCGTGGAGCCTGGCGTTGATCGAGGACCTGTTCCCGAAAGCCCTGGACCCGCAGAACCCGAGCAGCAAGCCGCGGCAGACCGTGTTCGACTATGCGCTGTGGCACGGCCAGCATTCGTGGATCGAGTCACTGGCTCAAGGCGGATTCGCTCCGGCCCGCGGGTTGATGGAGGAGTACGAGTTCGCCGGCGCCGGCACGCTGCTGCCCCCGCGCTACGGTATCGAGGGCCCTTGGCTGGCGCGGCAGCAACTGGTGCGCCGCACCGTGGCCGCAGTGCACCAGCGCCACCTTCAGCCCTACCAGGCCAAGAACGTCAAGGACATTCTTCGACTGGCCGACCTGCACGGCCCCGACCACGCCACGCCGGTGGGCGCCACGCCGCTGATGCTGGCCGCGATGGCCGGCAATGCGCCGCTCGTTGATGCGCTGCTGGCCAAGGGTGCCGACCCGGAGCGACGCGACGAGTTTGGCCACAGCGCCTGGGACCACGCCGTTGGCCGGGCGATGCGCGAGGCCGCTTTCGCGGGCAGCGGGCTGCCAGCGCTCTTCGACCTGCTCGCGCCGCCGGCGCTGGACGTGCAGACCGACGGGCGCCTGGTGCGGCTGGAACGGCACCAGGGTGAGTACTGGGTGCTGACGCTTATGCTGGTGGGGCTGAAGACGCAGTGGTCGCAGTGCGTCACGCGACGGCAGGAGCCTTACAAGGTCCTGGCCGGCTTCTTCGCCGATCAGCTTCACGACGTGCTGCGGGAGCTGCCGGAGTGGTTGTGGCCCGAGCAGCGCCGCAAGCGAACGTACGTCAACCAGGTGCTGGCCCGCGCCGAAGTGCAGAGCAGCTACCAGCCGGCGCGCCGGCTGTGGGTGCGCACGAAGAACGGGCACTACTTCCCGAACCCGCAGATGCAGCTGCGCGCGGCCGACGACTGGCAACCGGTCTACGAACGGCTCGCTCTGCACTGGATCGACCGCGGCTGCGGGCGCGAGATCGACCACCGGCCGCGGCCGGTGGAGTCCATCCAGTGGGTGCGCGAGGCGTTGGAGCGGGCTGCGGAGCCCGAGCCACCGCCGGCAGATCCGCACGGACAGCAGCGGCTGTTCTGAGCTGGCATCTCGATGCGGAGAAGGCGATGATTGACGCATTCCTCGCATCAGTCACCGAACGCGGGCGGCAGCTGGGCAGTCCAGAAGGGCCTGATGTCCGTCGATGGCTTGGAGGTTGACCAAAGTCCCATTTTGGGACTAGACTGCTATGGTGAGAGTCATCGCTGTCGCCGCGCTGAGAGACTTCTGGCAGCAGCACCCGGACGCCGAGCAGCCTCTGAAGGCTTGGTTCGACGAAGCCTCCAAGGCCTCGTGGACGCAGCCGAAGGACATCAAGGCGCAGTACCGAAGCGCCAGCATCCTGAAGAACAGGCGGGTGGTCTTCAACATCAAGGGCAACGAGTACCGGCTGATCGTGGCCATCGCCCACAAGCTGCAGATCGTCTACGTGAAGTTCATCGGCACGCATCAGCAGTACGACGCGATCGACGCACACACCATCGAACCGAGCTGAGCGAGGTCACCGTGAATATCCGTCCCATCCACACCGAAGCCGACTACCAGGCCGCGCTCGGCGACATCGCGGCCTTGATGGAATCCGACCCTGCGCCGGGCACGCCGAAGGGTGATCGTCTGGACATCCTGGCCACGCTGGTGCAGGCCTACGAGGCCCGGCACTTTCCGATCGGGGCGCCCGATCCGGTGGAGGCCATCAAGTTCCGGATGGAGCAGAGCGGCCTGACGGTGAAGGACCTCGAACCGATCATCGGCCGAGCCAACCGGGTTTATGAGGTGCTGAGCCGCAAGCGCCCGCTGACGCTGGCCATGATCCGCCGCCTGCACAGGAGCCTCGGGATCCCGGCAGAGGTGCTAATCGCCGAGAGCGCGAACGGCTGAGCGCGCGTGTCTGCAAAGGACAGAGCGGATGAGACAAGCATGTACCGCGCGCATGTGCTGCAGCAGCTGGCCGCGAGCAAGGCTGAACTCGCCCATCGGTATGGGGGGTGACTCGTCTCGCGCTCTTCGGATCGGTGGTCCGCGATGCGGCGCATGCCGACAGCGATGTGGACATCCTGGTCTCGTTCGACGGGCCGGCGACCTCTTCGCGATACTTCGGCGTGCAGTTCTTCCTCGAGGATTTGCTGGGCCGCCGGGTGGGCCTGGTCACCGACAAGGCAACACGCACCGAACTGCGCCCTTCGTCGAGCGCGAGGCAGTGCGAGTGTGAGTCGCACCGACCGATGAGATTCGCAAGCGATTCGTCTCACTGCGGCCCACGGCATCCGGCGAAAGCCCATGCCATGCGGGTAGCAAGACGGGTAGCTGGAATCGACACAAGCCGAGGGTGCGAACGCAAGTCGTTGTCCCGCCAACGCTTCCCGCACCAGCCCCCTCAAGACGACATCGTCCTGCTGTGAGGTCGACCGCCGTGAAGATCGCCCACGTCGCCGCCAGCCCGGACCTCCCCGCCGACCCCGCGGCGGCAGCGTTCGCGCCGCGCCGCATCCTCGTCATCGTGACGCGGCAGATCGGCGACGTGCTGCTGACGACGCCCTTGCTCGAGGCGGCGCATGCACGCTGGCCCGAAGCGACGATCGACGTGCTCGGCTTCGCCGGAACGCTCGGCATGCTGCAAGGGCGCAGCGACGTCGCTGCGCGTATCGAGATCGGCGCGCGCGGCTGGCGGCCGATGCCCGCGCTCGTGCGGCGCCTGTGGCGGCGCTACGACCTGGCCCTCGTCGCCGAAGCGAGCGACCGCGCCCATCTGCTCGGCTTCGTCGCCGCGCCGGTGCGTGCCGGGCTCGTTCCGGAGCGCCGCGCGCACGCGTGGTGGAAGCGGCTGCTGCTGCGCCACGCCGTCGGCGTCGCCGGCGATCGCGGCCAGACCCACGTCGCGGCCGAGAAGCTCGCCCTGCTCACGCCCTGGGCGGGCGGCGCGGCGCGAGCGCCCATGCTTTCGCCGCCGCCCGGTGCGCCGCTGCCCGACGATCTCGAGCGCGTCCTCGGCGCCGCGCCGATCGTTGTCCACGCGCCGTCGATGTGGCGCTACAAGCAATGGCCGGTCGAGAACTTTCGCGTCATCGTCGAAGCGCTGCTGCGCGAGGGCCGCCAAGTGGTGTTGACCGGCGGCAGCAGCGCCGCCGACCGCGATAAGGTGGCGCCGCTTGCCGCGCTCGGCCAGGCGCCGCAGCTGCTCGACGCCTGCGGCCGGCTCGACTTCGCCCAGCTCTCGACGCTGCTCGCTCGCGCCGCCCTCTACATCGGTCCGGACACCTCGGTCACGCATCTCGCGGCCGCCGCCGGCGTTCCGCTCGTCGCCCTGTTCGGGCCGACCAATCCGCTGCGCTGGGGGCCGATCGGCAGCAGCGGTGCCGAGCCGCCCTTCGAGCGGCGCAGCCTCGCGCCGCAGCGGCGCGGCCGGATCATCCTCATGCAGGGACCCGGCGATTGCGTTCCCTGCGGCCGGGCCGGCTGCGAGGACCATCGCGACAGCGTGAGCGAATGCCTCGAAGGCATCAGCCCGCAAAGCGTGCTCGCCGAAGCGGACCGGCTGCTGCGCGAGCCGCGCCCCGCGGCGACCGCCGCACGCTGACCAGATCGCGTGAAACGACGACGATGCGCTGGCGCAATCCGATCCACACGCTGCCTTTCGCCGAGCCGATCGCCAACACGCTGGCAGAGGAGTACGCGGAGCTGCCGTGGCGCCGCCGCGTCCAGGCGCTGCGCAAGGCGGGCCTGCGCGAGCTCGGGCTGCTGCTGAACGGCCAGCGGCGGCGCCGGGTCGAGCGCGTGCCGGCCGAGGCGCGTTCCATTCTCTGGGTCTACGCCGGGCTGAGGGTCGGCGAAGCGATCATGGACCTGGCGCCACGCCAGCTCGTTCCGCGCGGCGTCGAGATCGATCTGCTCATTGCCCCGAAGCTGGCCACGCTCTTCAGCAGTGACCGGCGCCTGCGCGCCGTGCACAGCGATCCGAACGCGGTGCCCGACGACGTCGACTTCGTTCTCCTCGACACCTTTCGCGCCTCGTCGTTGCACCTGAAGGCGAGCCGCTATCCGCAGCTGCCGTTCGCTTCGATGCGCGGCCACAACGCCGGCGAGCGCTTCGATCGCGTCGCCTACGCCGACCGGCGCGTGCGCCAGCTCTTCGGCCTGCCCCCCGGCGAGGTCGTCGCGCCGACCCTCGACCTCGGCGAAGAAGGTGGCAAGGTGTTCGAGGACGCACGCTTTCGGATCGCCGTACCGCTCGGCGAGCGCGCTGCGCGGAAGCGCTATGCACACTGGAACGAGGTCTTGCGCAGCCTCGTCTCGGTCTGGCCGGAAGGCCTGGCGCCGCCCGAGTTCCGCCTGCTCGGCCAGGGCAGCTCGGCGCGCAAGGATCTGGCGACCATCAGCCCGCAGCTCGTCGCCACGCACGGCAGCGTCGGCCTCGATACCGGCGACCTGCGCGATACGGCGCTCGACGTCGCGGTATGCGATGCATTTCTCGGCGTCGACGGCGACCTGATGCAAATCGCCGTTGCCGTCGGTACGCCCGGCTTGGCGCTGTTGGCCGACATCGACCCGGCGTACTGCCTCAGGCCGGAGAGCGCGATGCGCGCCTTGCGCAGCGACGACGATGTTTCCGATCTTCCCGCCGAGCGGGTCGCCAACGCCTTTCTCGTCGCACTGCCGCGCTTCGTCAACACGGGCCGGGCGGAACTGCTGATCTGAGCGCGAGGACGGCGAGCACGCGGGAAGCGATCTCGGCAGCGTCGATCGCGTTGACGTCGCGCACCGTCGCGCGCAGCGCGGTGCCGGCGACGTCGAGCGGCAGCCGCCACGCCGGGTCGACGCTCGAATCGAACAGGGCGACGAGCGGTGTCGTCGTCGTGCAGGCCAGGTGGAGCAGGCCGCCGTCGGCGCAGGCGACGAGCGCGCAGCGCGCCATCGCCTGCTGCGTGCCGTGCAGGTCGGTTCGTCCGACCAGGTCGAGCACGTCCGCGTTGCCGACGGCTTGCTTCACCCGGCTCGCGGCCTCGGCCCCGTTGTCGCTGCCGAGGAGGGCGAAGCGGGCGACGCCTTTGCCGGCCAGGGCGCTCGCGACGGCGGCCCAGGCGCGATACGTGCGCTCGGCGCGCACCCCACCGAGTGCCAGTCCGACACGCGGCGGCTTGTCGCGCGGCGGCGGGACGGCCCGGTCGACCGCGAGCTTCTGGCGCGAGTGCACGCGCTCGGCGGCGGCGTCGAGGCGCACATGAAGCAGCTCGGCGAAACGTCGCGTCGCCAGCAGCGCGCGCTGGTAGTCGTAGGCCAGGTAGTCGGCGCGGACCGAGACCCAGGGCAATCGCGGCGCATAGCGGCGCTTCGCGGCGAGCGCCTTCCCCGAGTTGCTGTCGACGATCGCGAAGTCGTAGTCGCCCGCGTCGATCTCGCTCGCGTCGCTGTGGACGCGCCCGAGCCAGCGGTCGCCGGCGAACAGCGCGGCCGTCGCCTTCGGCGCGACGAGATCGAGCGTGATCCCTCGCGCCGCGAGCAGGCTGCGCGGCGCCAGGTCCATCAAGGCGTCGCCGATCTGCGGCGCTTCGGCGTGGAACCAGACGGCGCGCCGCCAGGCAGGCTCGATGCGATCGACGCCAAGCGCCGCCTGCCCATTCGCCGCGAGCTCGAGGCGGCGTTTCAGCACGCGCAGCGCGACGCGCAGCGTGCCCTTGCTCGAGAGGAAGAACGCGTCGTCGGCCGGGACCGGCACGGTGATCGGCTGCGTCACGCCGCAGCGAGCCAGCGCTTCGAGCGCCGACGCCGGCCGTGCCGTCACCGCTTCTCTTTCGCGACGCGCCCCATCAGGTAGAACTCGTCGTTCGGCCGCATCGAGGTGGCGTTCGCCATCCGGTTCGACAGGCCGAACAGGGCGGTGATGGCGGCGATGTCCCACGCGTCCTCGTCGCTGAAGCCGTGCTCGCGCAGGGTCGCGTAGTCGGCGTCATGGATCGCCGCCGAGTCGTCGCAGACCTTCATCGCGAAGGCGAGCATCGCCTTCTGCCGCTCGCTGATGTCGGCCTTGCGGTAGTTGACGGCGACTTGGTCGGCGACGAAGGGCTTCTTCTCGTAGATGCGCAGCAAGGCGCCGTGCGCGACGACGCAGTACAGGCAATGGTTGGCGCCGCTCGTCGCGACGATGATCATCTCCTTGTCGCCCTTGCTGAGCCCCGATTCGCGCAGCAGCAGAGCGTCGTGATAGGCGAAGAAGGCGCGGAACTCGGCGGGCCGGTGCGCGTAGGCGAGGAAGACGTTCGGAACGAAGCCGGCCTTCTCCTGGACCTCGAGGATCCTCGCGCGGATGTCGTCGGGGACGTCGGCGAGGTCGGGGACGGGGAAGCGGCTGATCGCGGGCTTGTCGCTGGGCATGGTGTCAACTCCTGAATTGCAGTGCGTGCAGCCGAGCATAGAGGCCGCCGAGGGCGAGCAGCTCGGCGTGCGTGCCTTGCTCGACGATGCGCCCGGCGTCGAGGGCGACGATACGGCTGGCCCGCTCGATCGTCGACAGGCGGTGCGCGATGACGAGGCTGGTGCGCCCGCGCATCAGCGTCTCGAGCGCCTGCTGCACGAGGCGCTCCGATTCCGAATCGAGCGCCGAGGTCGCTTCGTCGAGGATCAGGATCGGCGCGTCGCGGTAGATGGCACGGGCGATCGCCAGGCGCTGCCGCTGCCCGCCCGACAGCTCGCTCGCGTTGTGGCCGACGACCGTGTCGATGCCATTCGGCAGCCCTCGCGCGAACTCGAGCAGGTTGGCGGCGCGCAAGGCGCTCTCGACGCGCTGGCGATCGATCTTCGTGCCGAGCGCGACATTGGCGGCGACGCTGTCGTTGAAGAGCGAGACGTCCTGGCTGACGAGGGCGATCTGCCGGCGCAGCGCCGCGATGTCCCATTGCGGCAGCGGCGTTCCGTCGAGGAGAACCTGCCCCGAGCTCGGCTCGAGAAAGCGCGGCAGCAGGTTGACGAGCGTCGTCTTGCCGGCTCCCGACGGCCCGACCAGGGCGACGCTCTCGCCCGGCGCCAGCGTCAACGTGACGCGGTCGAGGGCGCGCGTCGTATCGCCTTCGCGATAGGCGAGGGTCACTTCGTGCAGCTCGACTCGGCCTTGCGAGCGGCCCGGATCGAACGTGCCGCCGTGCTCGGGCGGAGTCGTCTCGACCAGGGTGACGCCGCGGTCGAGCGCGGCGAGCCCGCGCGTGATCGGCGCCGAGCTTTCCGAAAGATGCTTGATCGGCTGGATGAGCTGGATCAGCGCCGTGATGAAGGCGACGAAGCCGCCCACTGTCGCCTTGTCGTGGCCGCTTTGCCAGAGCGCGGCGGTGATCACGGCGGCGAGCGCGCACGAGGTCAGCAGCTGGGTCAGCGGCGACATCGTCGCCGCCGCGATCACCGCCTTGAGCGAGACGCGGCGCAGCCGATCGCTCATCGCCCGGAAGCGCGACGCCTGCGCCACGCCGGCGGCGTGCAGGCGCACGCTCTTCCAGGCGAGCACGTTTTCCTCGGCGACGTAGGCGAGCTCGTCGGTCGCCTGCTGCGCCTCGAGCGTGAAGCGGTGCAGGCGCTTGCTGTAGTAGCGCATGACGAGGGCGACTGCCGGAAGCATGAAGGCGACGACGAGCGTGAGCTGCCAGTTGAGCCAGATCAGCACGCCGAGCATGACGATCAGCGTCAGCGTGTCGCGGACCAGGTTCTGCAAGGCGTAGACGAGCTGCGTCGCGCCGTTCTGCACCTCGAAGGTCAGGGTGTTGATCAGGCTGCTCGCCGTGAGGCGCGAGAACAGCGCGGGCTCGGCGTCGAGGAGGCGGCCGAACATCGCGTCGCGCAGCTCCATGACGCCGCGATTCGCCGCCCACGACATGCCGTACTGGGCGACGAAGCCGGCCAGGCCGCGCACGAAGGTGAGGCCGACCACCGCGACCGGAACGATCCACAGCGGCACGCCGCCGAGCTGAAAGCCGGTGTCGAGCAGCCATTTCAGGAGCAGCGGAATGAGCGGCTCGGTCATCGCGCCGACGACCGAGCCGACGAAGGCGAGGACGAAGCCGCGCCGGCTGCTCGCGAAGTACGGCGCGATGCGGCGCAGGCGCTCGCGCAGCGGCGACGCGGAACTCGTCATGGCGCGGCATTATCGGCGCGCGCTGCAGCACCGGCCGCGGCGGCGGCGATGCGGCGCCCGCTGCCTACAATGGCCGGCCCGACGAATTCGGCGCGCCCCCGCTCCTTGCCTGAACCCACGCTCTCGGTCATCGTCATCACGAAGAACGAATCGGCGCACATCGACGCCTGCCTGGCGTCGGTGGCGTTCGCCGACGAGTGGATCGTCGTCGATTCGGCGAGCAGCGACGACACCTGCGAGCGCGCCC
>DATMGW010000410.1:0-3720 GCA_035555295.1 Caldimonas sp. | reverse complement strand
AACCAAGCAACGCGACCGGCGTGCCGTCTCCACGATGCAGCGAGCGGGCGAGTGCCGCGTAGCGACCGACCGGCCAGCGCTTGGCGGGCCCGTATTCGGCGCCCGGCGCGAACGCCCAGTAAGCGCCGCGCGCCAGGCCCGCCGCGGCGAGCGACGCGGCGATCGTCGCATCATCGAGATGGAGGTGCGGGCGTGCAGCCGCGGTGTCGAAATCCGCGCCGGCGAGCGCGCCGTAGAACGCGACCATCGGCGGCCGGCCCGGCGGATTGCGCAGCCGCCGATTGAGGAGCAACGGCCGGCCTTCGCCGCGATAGCCGATGCGCAGCGGGACGCCGGCGAGCCAGGGGACGAGGGCGGCCTTGATCGAGTTCGGCAGGACGTAGGCCCGCTCGAAGCGGCCGCGCAGCGGCGCGGCGACGCGGCGCCGCGCCGCCCAGTCGAGGCGGCCATGCGCGAACGGCAGCTCGACGATCTCGTACACCTGCGCCATGGCGCGGAACACCGGGGCGACCCAGGGCAGCGCCGCCACCGTGATCGTCTCGCCGCGCCGCGCGAGGGCGGCGAGCAGCGGCTCGGCCATCACCGCGTCGCCGATCCACTGCGGCGCGATCACGAGGGAAGCTGTGCCTGTCATCGGGAACGACGTGAAGGATCTCCGCGACGCATGAGATCCTTTGCTGGCGCTCAGGACGGCGGCTCGCGCGTCAGCGTCAATGCGGGTGGATCGTCTCGCCCGCCTTCAGCCGGTACTCGGTGCCGCAATACGGGCACTTGCCCGAGCCCGTCGATGCGACGTCGATGAAGACGCGCGGATGGTTGCTCCAGAGCGGCATGAGCGGATTCGGGCAGAAGACGACTCCCGGCCCCTGCAGCTCGGCAGCGGCGAGCTCGACCACCGCGCTCTTTCTTGCGTCGCCGGCTGCCATCGCCGCGCTCAGACCGGGGTCAGCCATTCGGCGTACTTGGGATTGCGCCCATTGACGATGTCGAAGAACGCGCTCTGGATCTTCTCCGTGATCGGGCCGCGCGAGCCGGCGCCCAGGGTGATGCGGTCGAGCTCGCGGATCGGCGTCACCTCGGCGGCGGTGCCGGTGAAGAAGGCTTCGTCGCAGATGTAGACCTCGTCGCGCGTGATCCGCTTTTCGACGAGCTTCAAGCCGAGGTCGTCGCAGATCGCCAGGATCGTGTTGCGCGTGATGCCGTCGAGCGCGCCGGCGGACAGATCGGGCGTGCAGACGACGCCCTTCTTGACGATGAACAGGTTCTCGCCTGCGCCTTCGCTGACGAAGCCGGTCGCGTCGAGGAGCAGCGCCTCGTCGTAGCCGTCGTCGAGGGCTTCCATGTTGGCGAGGATCGAGTTCGTGTAGTTCGAGACCGCCTTCGCCTGCGTCATCGTGATGTTGACGTGGTGCCGCGTGAAGCTGGAGGTCTTGACGCGGATGCCGCGGCGCATCCCTTCTTCGCCCAGGTACGCGCCCCATGGCCAGGCGGCGATCATCAGGTGGATCGTGTTGCCCTTGGGCGAGACGCCGAGCTTCTCGGAGCCGATCCAGGTGAGCGGCCGCAGGTAGCACGACTCGAGCTTGTTCTCGCGTACCACCGTTCGCTGCGCCTCGACGACGGCGTCGAAGGCGAACGGAATCTTCATGCGCAGGATCTTGGCGCTGTTGAAGAGGCGCTGCGTGTGCTCGTAAAGGCGAAAGATCGCCGTTCCGTTCACCGTGTTGTAGGCGCGAACGCCCTCGAAGGCGCCGCACCCGTAGTGCAGCGTATGCGTGAGGACGTGGATCTTCGCGTCGCGCCATTCGACGAGCTCGCCGTCCATCCAGATCTTTCCGTCGCGGTCGGCCATCGACATGAAGCGCTCCAACTCGGCTCTTGGGGCAACGATTCTAGGTCGGCCGCTCGAGCTGCCAGCTCACCAGCCGCGCTCGCGCGAAGTGCAGGCGCACGCTGGCGCCGCCTTCGTCGGCCCAGACCCAGTCGTCGTCCGTGCCGTCGACCTTGCGGCCGAGGCTCTTCGTCGTCCGGACGACCTGCAGCATCGTCAGGCCCGGGCGCAGGCCGGCATGGAACATCACGGCGCTCGGCACGCGGGCGAGCGGCTGCTCGGCGGCGGTCTTCATGACGCCGATCGTCCGGCTGAGCTGGAACAAGAGCCAGAAGACGAGGCCGCTCGCCCCGATCGCGACGCCGCGCCAGCCGTAGGCGAACCACGCCGCGATGCCGAGCGCGGCGACGAGCAGCCAGGCGACGATCGGGCTCGCAGCCACGCCGCGGTCAGAGCGTTCGCACGCGTTCGATCGCTTCCTCGATGCGCTCGACGGCGTGGATCGTCAGGCCTTCGAAGCCCTTCGCGGCGGCGCCCTTCGGCGCATTGGCCTTCGGCACGATGGCGATCGAAAAGCCCAGCTTGGCGGCTTCGCGCAGCCGCTCCTGGCCGCGCGGCGCCGGCCGCACTTCGCCGGCGAGACCAACTTCGCCGAAGGCGATGAAGCCGCGCGGCAGCGGCTTGCCGCGCAGGCTCGACTGGATCGCCAGCATGACGGCCAGGTCGGCCGCAGGCTCGCTGATGCGAACGCCGCCGACCGCATTGACGAACACGTCCTGGTCGAGCGCGGCGATTCCGGCGTGGCGATGCAGCACGGCCAGCATCATGGCGAGGCGGTCGCGGTCGAGGCCGACCGAAAGCCGGCGCGGGCTCGGCCCACCCGAGTCGACGAGCGCCTGCACCTCGACGAGGAGCGGCCGCGTGCCTTCGAGCGTGACGAGCACGCACGAGCCCGCGACCGGGTCGCCGCCGTGCGTCGAAAGAAAGATCGCGCTCGGGTTGGCGACGCCCTTCAGGCCCTTCTCGGTCATCGCGAAGACGCCGATCTCGTTGACGGCGCCGAAGCGGTTCTTGATCGCGCGCACCAGGCGAAAGCTCGAGTGCGTGTCGCCTTCGAAATAGAGCACGGTATCGACGATGTGCTCCATGACGCGCGGCCCGGCCAGCGCCCCGTCCTTGGTGACGTGGCCGACCAGGATGATCGTCGTCCCGCTCGCCTTCGCGAGGCGCGTCAGCTGCGCCGCGCACTCGCGCACCTGCGCGACCGAGCCGGGCGCCGAGCTGAGCGCCTCGCTGTAGACGGTCTGGATCGAATCGACGACGCAGACCGCGGGCTGCTCGGCCTCGATCGTCGCCATGATCTTCTCGAGCTGGATCTCGGCCATGACGCGCACCGCGCTGCCGCGCAGGCCGAGCCGGCGCGAGCGCAGCGCCACCTGCGCGCCGCTTTCCTCGCCGGTGACATAGAGCACCTTGGCGACGCGCGAGAGCGAGTCGAGTGCCTGCAGCAGCAGCGTCGACTTGCCGATCCCCGGATCGCCGCCGATCAGGACGACGCCGCCGGCGACGATGCCGCCGCCGAGCGCCCGGTCGAGCTCGTCGATGCCGGTCGGCTGGCGCTCGGCGTCGGAGGCTTCGATCTCGGCAAGCGTCGCCACCGATTCCGCCGGTGCGAGGCTGCGCGTCGCCGTCGCGAAGCGGGGCTTCGCCGCATCTTCGGCTACCGCTTCGACCAGCGTGTTCCAGGCGCCGCAGTGCAGACACTTGCCCTGCCAGCGCGTGCTCGTGCCGCCGCACTCGGTACAGGCATAGATCGACTTCTCCCTGGCCATGCGCCGATTGTCGACGCCTCGCGCGGAAGGCTCGAAACCGCTAGCAGCTAGCGGAGG
>DATMGW010000409.1:0-14387 GCA_035555295.1 Caldimonas sp. | reverse complement strand
GCAACGCGAGCACACCGAGCCCGCCGATCGTCAACCAGGCCGCGACCACGACCAGCACCCAGTCCAGGTGGACCCACCGCGACAGCCCGGCAATTCCGCTCATGCGAAAGCGATCAGCCGCGCCTGCCCGCTTTCGCCGCCGCCGTCGTTCGCGACCGCGCGACCGGCGGCCCCGCGGGTGCCCGTTCCGACCGGGAGCGCCCCTCCGCGCCGCTCGGGACGTAGCTCACGCCGTGCAGCGTCAGATAGTCGCGGATGAGCTGGCGAACGACCTGCGAAGGCGTCCGGTCCTGGCGCTCACACAGGCGCTCGAAAGCCACCTTCTTGGCCGGGTCGACCAGGAGGGTGAGCCGTGCCGTTTTCAGTTCCATGGGCGACTCGCGACATGTTAATGATATGTGCGTCTACAGCATATCGCATGCGCTGCCCCTCGAAATCCTGTGCGGGATCCTCGGCGCGGTTCGGCATCGCGACCCCGGCGCAGGGCCGCCTTATTGGCGGATAGTTTCCAAGCGGAGACGGCACCGGGCGTAGACTGATCCGGTCCCCGCCGCGTATCGAGGTGGATAGTCAGGAGTGCGGTTGAAATTTCGGTCGCCGAAACTCTCGCGATGAGCGCGACGGTCGGGACCCCGCTACTGCTCGCTTATGCCGCGATGCTGTGCACCCTGCTGTCGGGCGCCGTATCGCTCCTTGCGGTGCGCCGCCACCCGAACTTCCTGCACTTCGGCTCGTTCCTGTTTCTCTTCTTCTCAGGCGCGGCGAGCATCGCCGCCGGCACCTGGGCGCTGCTGGCCAAGGTGAGCGTCACCGACCGCTTCGCGCTTGGCCTACCCTGGCTCGATTGGCACGTGCGGATCGATCCGCTCTCGGGCTTCTTCTTCATGCTGCTCGGCACGCTGGTGGTAGCGATTTCGCTCTATGGCCCAAGTTACACGCGCGGGTTCGCGCGTGGCGAGGCTGCTCAACCCCTGCCACCGCTGGGCGTGTTCAGCGCCCTCTTCATCGTCGGCATGCAGATGTTGTTGCTCGCCGACGATGCGCTGGTCTTCATGATCTTCTGGGAGATGATGTCGTTGAGCGGATATTTCCTGGTGGTCTATCAGCACCAGCATGCCGCCAATCGCCACGCCGCCTTCCTGTACCTGTTGCTGTCCCACGTCGGCGCCTTGGTCATCCTGCTCTCGTTCGGGGTGCTGGCCGCCTTTGGCGGCGGCCTCACCTTCGACCTGATGCGCGCGGCCAAGCTCTCACCGCTGTGGGCGACGATCGCTTTCGGCTGTGCCTTCGCCGGCTTCGGCATCAAGTCGGGCATGGTGCCGCTGCACGTCTGGCTGCCCGACGCCCACCCGGTCGCGCCATCGCACATCTCGGCCCTGATGAGCGGGGCCATGATCAAGATGGGCATCTATGGCATGGTTCGTGTGATCTACGACCTGATTGGCGACGTGCGCTGGGAATGGGGGGTGGTAGTGCTCGTCATCGGCACCGCCTCGGCTCTGCTCGGTGTGCTGTACGCACTGATGCAGCATGACCTCAAGCGCCTGCTCGCCTACCACTCGATCGAGAACATCGGCATCATCCTGATGGGTCTCGGGCTGTCGATGATCTTTCTCGGCACCGGACACGTGATGCTCGGCACGCTCGGGCTGGTGGCGGCGCTCTATCACACGATCAACCACGCGCTGTTCAAGGGGCTGTTGTTCCTTGGCGCCGGCGCGGTGCTGTACCGTACGCACGAACACGACCTCGATCGCATGGGCGGGCTCATCCACCGCATGCCGATCACCGCGTTGCTGTTTCTGGTCGGCTGCGTGGCGATCTCGGCGCTGCCGCCATTCAACGGCTTTGTTTCCGAGTGGCTGACCTTCCAGACGGCCTTGCAGGCGCCGGCGCTCGAGAACGGTCTGTTGCGCACGATGATCCCGATCGCGGCGGCAATGCTCGCGCTCACCGGCGCGCTCGCGGCGGCCTGTTTCGTCAAGGCCTTCGGGATCGGGTTTCTGGGTCAGCCGCGCTCGCGCCGCGTAGCGCGCGCACGCGAGGTGCCCTCCGGCATGCTGGGCGGAATGGGGTTACTCGCAACGCTGTGCCTGCTGCTCGGCGTCTTTCCAACCACGGTGATCCAAGCGATGGCGCCCATCACGCAAATGCTGGTGCAAGCAGCGCTGCCGTCCGCCGCCGCCCAGGGCTGGTTGTGGCTGACGCCGATTTCGCCTCAGGTGGCTTCGTACTCGGCACCTCTTGTTCTGATCGCCATCGTCGCTGTCCTAGTCCTGGGCTACCTGATTTTCAAGCGTGGTGCCATCGCGCCGCGCAGGGCTTACGCATGGGACTGCGGCTTCGGCCATCTCACGCAGCGCATGCAATACACCTCCACGGCATTCAGTCAACCGATCCGGCGCGTCTTCAGTGGCGTCTGGAAGGTCGACGAACAGGTCGACACGCTCACCACCGCCGGGCCGATTCCGCGTGTCACCAGCCTTCACTACAGCTTGCACACGCAGGACTGGTCGTGGCTCAAGTGCTACGTGCCGATCGGACACCTGGTGCTCGCGGCGGCCAATCGCATCGTCTTCATCCAGACCGGCAACATCCACACCTACCTGAAGTTCTCCTTCGCGACGCTGCTCGTTTTCCTATGGATCGTCAGTTGACGGCCTGGGCGCTCGCCGCGGGGCAGACGCTGCTGTTCATTGCCGCCGCGCCCCTGCTGGCCGGCTGGCTGCAGCGTGTCAAGTGCGGCATGCAGAACCGCGCCGCGCCGGCAGTGTGGCAGCCGTACCGCAATCTGGCCAAGCTGCTGGGCAAGCGAATGCTGCTGGCCGAGAACGCCTCTTGGCTGTTCCGCGCCGTGCCCTACATCGTTTTCGGCGCAATGCTGCTGGCCGCCGCGGTGGTCCCGCTCATCGCCGTGCACCTGCCTTCCGCCGCGATCGCAGACGTAATCGTGCTGGTCGGCTTCTTCGCGCTGGCGCGGTTCTTCACCGCGCTGGCCGGGCTGGACATCGGCACGGCCTTCGGCGGCATGGGCGCCTCGCGCGAGATGATGGTCTCGGCGCTGGCCGAACCGGCGATGCTGATGGCGGTGTTCACGTTGTCGATGACGGCGACCACGACCAACCTGTCAGTGGCCACCGAATACATCCTGGAGTCGGGCCTAGTGCTGCGACCGTCGTTCCTGTTCGCGCTGTTGGCGCTGGCCATCGTGGCAGTGGCCGAGACCAGCCGCATTCCGGTCGACAACCCGGCCACCCATCTCGAGCTGACGATGTTGCACGAGGCGATGATCCTCGAGTATGGCGGTCGCCACCTCGCGCTGATCGAGTGGGCTTCGCAAGTCAAGCTGATGATCTACGCGGTGCTCATCGTCGACTTCTTCTTCCCTTGGGGCATCGCTACCGATTTCAGCGTCCTGGCCGTTGCGATCGGCTTCGTGGCGGTGGTGGCAAAACTGATGCTGCTCGCCGTGTTGTTGGTCGTATGGGAGACGGTACTGGCCAAGATGCGATTGTTTCGCGTGCCGCAGTTCCTCGGTTTTGCCTTCATGCTCTCCTTGCTCGCGATGCTGACCCACGTGGTGTTGGAGACCGGAGGCTAGATGGCGCTCTCCTCGCTCGGGCTGTACAGCCAGGCCATCATCCTGTTCGCGGCACTGGCACTGTTCACCTCTTTCATGATGCTCGCGCAGGGGCGCATGATGCCGCTGATCTTCACCTTCGCCTGGCAGGGGCTGTTGCTCGCGGTGGTGTCGGTGCTGGTGGCCATCGTCTCCAAGCATCCCCATCTCTATGTCTCGGCGGCACTCACTTTCACGCTCAAGGTAGTCGTGATCCCGTGGCTGCTGTACCGTCTGAGCGTGCGGCTCGGCATGCACTACGACGCCGAGGTGATCGAGCACCCGACGCTGCTGCTGCTCGGCGGCGTGGCGCTGGTCATCTTCAGCTACTACGTGGCGAAGTCGATCGTGCACTTGTCGGGGCTGGCCACGCGCAACACGATTGCCGTCAGCATCGCGATCGAGTTGCTCGGCATGCTGCTGATGTCGGTGCGCAAGTCGGCGGTGGCGCAAGTGATCGGCTTCATGTCGATGGAGAGCGGCATCTTCTTTGCCGCCGTGGTCTCGACCTACGGCATGCCGCTGATCGTCGAGTTGGGAGTGGCCTTCGATATCCTCGTCGCCTCCATCCTGTTTGGCGTATTTTTCTTTCACCTGCGCGATTCGTTCGGATCGCTCAACGTCGTCCGCTTCAACCGCCTGTCGGAGGCTACCGAGCCCGCGCCGCTTCCGCAAGCGGCGGGTGTGTCCACTGTCAAGGATCCCTCGTGACGTTGCTCGAAGCAACCCTGCTGGCGCCGCTGCTCGGGGGGCTGCTGCTGGCGTTCATCGGCCACCGTCCGCTCGGTGGCTGGGTCAACGTGGCTATCGGCGTCGTGACCTTCGGCGCCTCGCTGGCGATGGCGCTGGAAGTCTTCGCCAACGGGCCGCAACTTTCCAGCGGCCGCATGTTCTACATCGACGCCTTCAATGTCTACCTTGTGGTTCTGACCGCATTTGTCGGCTTGACGACATCGATCTTTTCGCGCCCGTACATGCGCCACGAAGTCGAGCGCGGGCGCGTGACCAACGCGCGGCTGCGCTTGTACCACGCGATGTACCAGTGCTTCTTGTTCTCGATGCTGCTCGCGCTGTCGACCAACAATCTGGGGGTGCTGTGGGTGGCAATGGAAGCGGCCACGTTGACCACCGTGCTGCTCGTGTCGATGTACCGCACGCCGGAGTCGATCGAGGCGGCGTGGAAATATTTCATCCTCTGCGGTGTTGGCATTGCGCAGGCCTTGTTCGGCACCGTGCTCATCTACTTTGCCGCTGAGAACAAGCTCGGCGGCGACCGGGACGACACGCTGCTGTGGACCGTGCTGCACGGTGCCGCGGGCGGCAACCTGGACCCGGCGGTGATCTCGCTCGCCTTCGTCTTCCTGCTCGTCGGCTACGGCACCAAGGTCGGGCTGGTGCCGCTGCACAACTGGCTGCCCGACGCCCATTCCGAGGGCCCGACGCCGATGTCCGCGGTGCTCTCCGGCTTGCTGCTCAACGTTGCGCTGTATGCCCTGGTGCGCATCAAGATGCTGGTGGATGCGTCGCTGCACACCCAACTCGCCGGGCACCTGCTGATGGGTTTCGGCTTGCTGTCGTTCACCGTCGCGGGTCTGTTCCTGCACCACCAGCACGACGTCAAGCGCATGTTCAGCTACTCCTCCATCGAGCACATGGGGTTGATCACCTTCGGCTTCGGCATCGGCGGGCCGCTCGCCACTTTTGGCGCCCTGCTGCATATGACCGTGCACTCGCTCACCAAGTCGGCAATCTTCATCACGGTGGGGCACGCCTGCCAACTCGCGGGAACGCAGCGCATCGATCACATCCGCGGCCTCATTCGTACCCAGCCCGCGATCGGCTGGGGGCTCTTGCTCGGCACGGTTTCGATTGCCGGCTTCCCGCCCTTCGGCGTCTTCATCAGCGAGTTCCTGCTGTTGATGGCGACCATGAAGTCCTGGCCGTGGCTGACGATTCCGCTGCTGGTCGGTTTCGGCGTGGCCTTCGCCGGGCTGTTCCGCCATATGCAGAAGATGGTCTTCGGCGAACCGCCGCCGGGGCAAAAGCCCGTCGACGCCAACATGCTTCCGGTGGTGGCGCATCTGCTACTGGTACTCTTGCTCGGGCTGGCGATTCCCGGCTTCCTCTCGCGCTGGTTCGAGCAGGCCACCGTGCTCATCACCGGTGCTTCGCCGCTATGACGCAGAGTAGCCCGGTCGCGCCCTTTCTGGCCCATCTCGCGCAGGTCGGCCTGCGCGTCGAGGCGCGGGTGTCGCCGGGGCTCGCCCCGGCGCAACTCATCCAGGTTCAAGCCGGGGACTGGGGCCGCCTCGGCACCGAGGCCGGCGCCTGGGGCTGCCGCTGGGTCGCGGGCTGGGGTGAGGACATGGGCGTGGACACGGGCGCAGGTGCCGCCATGGGCGAAGAGGGCAGCGGGTCGATTCGCATCAACGCCTGTTTCGAGCAAGCCGGTGCCTACCTGGTCGCGCGTACGACGGTGCCGCGCGCCGGCCCCGTCCTGGCGTCGCACACGGCTTCATACCCCGGTGCCGACCGCCCCGAGCGCCACATCCGCGACATGCTGGGAGTGGCCTTCTCCGACCATCCGGACGTGCGCCGCTGGACTCGCCACCAAGCTTGGCGGGACTCGGAGTTTCCACTGCGCCGGGACTTCCCCGCCGCCGGCCGCCCGCAGGCGCAGACCGCGGGCGACCACCAGTACAGCTTCTTGCTGGCGCAGGGCAGCGGCGTCTACGAAATACCGGTCGGGCCGGTGCACGCGGGAATCATCGAGCCCGGGCACTTCCGCTTCCAGGCGGTGGGTGAGACCGTGCTGAGGCTCGAAGAGCGCCTGGGCTACACCCACAAGGGCATCGAAAAGATTGCCGAAGGTCGCGATGCCGACGGTCTGGCGCGGCTGGCTGCGCGCGTCTCGGGCGACTGCACCGTCGCGCACGCCTGGGCCGCCTGCATGGCGATGGAGCAGGCGGCCGACCTGGAAGTGCCGCCGCGCGCGCTCTGGTTGAGGGCGCTGATGTGCGAGCGCGAGCGTGTTGCCAATCATCTCGGCGACATGAGCGGGATGCTGAACGACATCGCATTCACCTTCGGCTTCTACCAGTTCGCGCGGCTGCGCGAGGACTGGCAGCGGGTCTCGCGCGAGGCCTTCGGCCACCGCTTCATGATGGACGCAATTGTCCCCGGCGGCGTGGCGGTGGACCTCGAAGCGCGCTTTGGCGCGGTGATGCGCGACGAGGCCAGAGCGCTGGGCAAACAGATCGACAAGCTGATGGCCATCATCAACGATCTGCCCTCGGTCGCCGACCGAGTGCGCGGCACGGGCGTGCTCAAGCCCGAGTACGCCAAGGCGCTCGGCTGCGTCGGCTTTGTCGGGCGCGCGTCGGGAGCGGATTTCGACGTTCGGCGTGATGCGCCTTACTCGCCCTACAACAGGCTGACCGTCAAGGTGCCGGTGCATCACTTCGGCGACGTCAACGCCCGTGCCCGCATGCGGCTCGAAGAGGTTGCCGCCTCCTTCGACCTGATCGTGGCGCTGCTCGACGGCCTGCCCACCGGACCGATCCGAGCCGGCTGGAACCTGCCCACGGCGGGCGCCGAAGGGTTGGGGCTCGTCGAGGGCTGGCGCGGCGAGATCATGTGCTTCGTGCGCTTCGGCCCCGACGGGCGCATCGCGCGTTTCTTCCCGCGCGACCCGTCATGGGTCAACTGGCCGGCACTTGAGCTCTTGATTCACGACAACATCGTTCCCGACTTCCCCGTTTGCAACAAGTCGGTGAACGGCTCCTATTCAGGGCACGACCTGTAATTCATGCTGCGCATCCTCGGCAAGATCCGGCGCCTCGGCATCGTCACCGAGAAGCTGCCCAACATTGACGAACCCGCGCTGACCGAAATCGGTGAACAGTTGAGGGCACGCATCGGCGAGCGCTTCGGCGGCAGTCTGGCGATCCGCGAAGTGGACGCGGGCTCCTGCAACGGCTGCGAACTCGAGATCCAGGCGCTCAACAACCCGTACTACAGCATCGAACGCTTCGGCGTGCACTTCGTCGCCAGCCCGCGCCATGCCGACATGCTGCTCGTCACCGGCCCCGTCTCGCGCCACATGGAGGAGGCGCTGCGCCGCACCTTCGCCGCGACCCTCGAGCCCAGGCTGGTTATCGCCGTCGGTGCGTGCGGCGCCGACGGCGGCGAGTTCGGCACCAGCTACGCGTCCTGCGGCGCGGTATCGAACGTGATCCCCGTCGATGCCGTCATCCACGGTTGCCCGCCGACGCCGCTCGACCTGATGCGCGGCATCCTCGAGGCCATTGGCAAGAAGCCCTGACCGGACTCCGGCGAGCGTTGCGGCGCAGACACTTCGCTGCCGCGTGACGGGTCCATTCGACTCTTGCAGCCGAGCTATCGGTTGTCATAGTTT
This sequence comes from Caldimonas sp., assembly GCA_035555295.1. Classification (GTDB taxonomy): domain Bacteria; phylum Pseudomonadota; class Gammaproteobacteria; order Burkholderiales; family Burkholderiaceae_C; genus Schlegelella_A. The sequence continues at coordinate 6,351 of DATMGW010000409.1, read as the reverse complement.
CGGGGTTTCGGCAATTCTCAATAGCGTAGCGGCCGGTTCAGCAGGCGCTCGAGCGTTCGCAGCGGCGAGGTCTCGGGTCGCGCGAGGCTTTCCACGTCGATCAGGAGCGTCTGCTCGAGCATGTGTTGGCCGCCCATCGCCGCGTGCAGGACCTGGTCGCTGTAGCAGACCCAGGTCGTCCCCGGGGCGAACGCCACGGCGTGCTGCGGCGAGGCACGCTGGAATTCGGCATCGGCCTTGGCGCGGTCGTGCAGCTGCAGCATGACGTGGTCGTACTCGGTGCGGCGGCGCTTCGTGATGCCGAGCCCGGCGAGCAGCGCGGCCGACCCGGGCCAGGGCCTGGCGATCGCACCGAGATAGCGCCGCGCGTGCGTCTCGAACGGCTCGCCGACGCGCCAGCGCCGCGCCTCGCCGCTCGGGTTGACGTTGCAGAAGACGCGCAGCAGGCGCGTCCCCTGCATCGGGTTCGAGGGGAAGGCGTCGACATGCAGGCGCGTGTCGTCCTGGCGCCAGCTGCGCGCGCGGCCGGCGACGTCGACGGGGCGAAACGACGTGTTGCCGCGCCTGAGCTTGCCGCGGTAGTGCGGGAACAGGCGCAAGGCGAAGGCTTCGCTCTGCTCGGCGTAGCGGACGATCATCCGGCGCAGCGCGCCGAGGTCGGCCGCGGCGCCGGCGGCGCCGCGCAGCTCGCCGGCCGGCCAGCGCAGCGACACGTTCTTCGCCTTGCCGTCGGTCCAGCGCGGATCGAGGAAGCGGCGCTCTTCCGGCTCGAGCGCGAAAGCGAGGTGCGCAAAGGCGAGGACGTGGCCGCTCTCGACGACGCCTTCGACGCCGCGCGTCGGGCCGTCGTCGGCCCACGTCGCGTCGGGGTACTCGCGGACGACCGGGTCGGCGTCCATCCGGCGCGGCTAGCGAACGCGCAGGCCCGGCACGGCGCCGGCGTGCGGCTCGAGGACGAACAGGCCCGGGTGCGACTTCTCGTCGCCGTGCGAGGCGGCGAGCACCATGCCTTCGCTGAGGCCGAACTTCATCTTGCGCGGCGCCAGGTTGGCGACCATCACCGTCAGCTTGCCGATGAGCTGGGCAGGCGAGTAGGCCGACTGGATTCCGGCGAAGACGGTTCGCGTCTTCGCTTCGCCGACGTCGAGCGTCAGGCGCAGCAGCTTGCTCGACCCTTCGACCTTCTCGCAGGCAACGATCCTGGCGATGCGCAGGTCGAGCTTGGCGAAGTCGTCGATCGTGATCGTCGGGGCGATCGCCTCGCCGCCGGGAAGCGGCAGGGCGATGGCGTCGGCGGGCAAGGACGCGCCCTCGGCCGGCGCCTCGGCCTGGAACAGCGCTTCGAGTTTCGCCGGGTCGACGCGCTGCATCAGGTGTTGGTAGGGAGCGATCCGTTGCGGCAGCGATTCCGCGTCGCTCCAGACGAAGTCGCGGTCGAGGCCGAACAGCTCGCGCGCGACGCGCCGCGCCAGCGCCGGCAGGACGGGAGCGAGCAGCACCGAGAGGAGCTTGAAGCCGTACAGCGCACGCGAGCAGACGTCCTGCAATTCGGCGCGCTTCGCATCGTCCTTGGCGAGCAGCCACGGCTGTGCCGTGTCGAAGCCGGCGTTGATTCGGTCGGCCGTGGCCATGATGTCGCGGAGTGCCTTGCCGAACTCGCGAGCCTCGTAGTTCTCCTTGACGGTGAACGCGGTGGCGCGTGCGCCATCGAGCAGCAGCGCCGTGTCGCCGGCGAAGCGCAGTTGCCCGCCGAATCCCTTGTTGATGAAGTTGGCGGCCCGGCTCGCGATGTTGACGTACTTGCCGACGAGATCGCTGTTGATCCGGGCGACGAAATCGTCGGGGTTGAACTCCATGTCCTCGACGTGCGAGTTCAGCTTGGCGGCGATGTAGTAGCGCAGCCACTCGGGATTGAGGGTGAGTTCGAGGTAGCGCAGCGGCGAGAGGCCGGTGCCGCGGCTCTTGCTCATCTTCTCGCCGCTCACGGTCAGGTGGCCGTGCACGTAGATCCGGTCCGGCGCCTTGCGGCCGCTGAAGTGCAGCATCGCCGGCCAGAACAGGGTGTGAAAGTAGATGATGTCCTTGCCGATGAAGTGGATCTGCTCGACCGTCGGGTCGGCCATGAATGCATCGAACGACCGCGGCTCGCCCCTGGCCCTGGCGCCGCCCCGGTCGAAGTAGTTCTTCAGCGAGGCGAGGTAGCCGACCGGAGCGTCGAGCCAGACATAGAAGTACTTGCCCGGCGCGTCGGGGATCTCGATGCCGAAGTAGGGCGCGTCGCGGCTGATGTCCCAGTCAGCGAGGCCGCCGTGACCCTGGTCGTCGACCTTGAACCATTCGCTGATCTTGTTCAGCACCCCGGGCTGCAGTCGCCCCGGCTCGTGGGTCCAGCGTTGCAGGAAGTCGAGGCAGCGCTGCGACGAGAGCTGGAAGAAGTAGTGCTCGCTCGACTTCAGCACCGGTGCCGCCCCGCTCAACGCCGAGTACGGGTTCTTCAGGTCGGTCGGCGCGTAGACCGACGCGCAGACCTCGCAGTTGTCGCCGTTCTGGTCCTTCGCGCCGCACACCGGGCACTCGCCCTTGATGTAGCGGTCGGGCAGGAACATCTGCTTCACCGGGTCGAAGAACTGCTCGACGCTCTTGACCGCGATCAGGCCCTGCTTGCGCAGATGGAGATAGATGTCCTTCGCGAGCGCGTGGTTCTCCGGCCCATCGGTCGAGTACCAGTTGTCGAACGAGATGTGGAAGCCGTCCAGGTAGGCCTGCCGGCCGCCGGCGATCTCGGCGATGAACTGCTGCGGCGTCTTGCCCGCCTTCTCGGCGGCGATCATGATCGCCGCGCCGTGCGCGTCGTCGGCGCAGACGAAGTGCACTTCGTGGCCCTGCATGCGCTGGAAGCGCACCCAGATGTCGGCCTGGATGTACTCCATCATGTGCCCGATGTGGAACGGGGCGTTCGCGTAAGGCAGCGCCGTCGTGACGAAGAGCTTTCTGGGCATGGGGCAGGCGGGGCGAGGCGAACCCACAATTCTAGGTTGTCGCGCAGTCGCAGCTAGACTCGACGCATGCCGCGAAGGGAGCCGCCATGACCGATCCGGTCGAACCCCTCATCCTCGATCTGCTCGAATGGATCGGCCCGCGTCCGCGTCCCTATGCCGAGGTGATCGACGCGTGGCGGACCTCGTGCCCGCGCCTGCCGGTCTGGGAAGAGGCGAACTCGCGGGGCTTCGTCGGCCACCTGCGCGAGCCGGGCGCGGGCGCGCTCGTCTGCGTCAGCGCGAGCGGACGGGCGCACCTCGCGGCGCAGCGCCCGCGCGGCGCGGCGGCGCGCGGCCGCGGCCGGAATGCGGCGCGCGTCGCGTCCCTTTGACTCATCCTGAAACACTGGGCGCCTCATGCCGATCCAAGAAGCCGATCTCCTGAAGGCGCTGCAAGGCGTCGTCGACCCGGAAACCCAACGCGACTTCGTTTCGACCAAGCAGCTGCGGAACCTGCGCATCGACGGCGGCGACGTCGCCTTCGACGTCGAGCTCGGCTACCCCGCCAAGTCGCAGCACGCCGCCCTGCGCCGCGCCCTGATCGAGGCGGCGAAGACGCTTCCAGGAGTCGCCAACGTCAGCGTCAGCGTCGCCTCGAAGATCGTCGCCCACGCCGTGCAGCGCGGCGTGCAGCTGTTGCCGAAGGTGAAGAACATCGTCGCCGTCGCCTCGGGCAAGGGCGGCGTCGGCAAGAGCACGACGGCGGCCAACCTCGCGCTGGCCCTCGCCGCCGAGGGCGCCGCGGTCGGCATCCTCGACGCCGACATCTACGGCCCGAGCCAGCCGATGATGATGGGCATCGAGGGCCGCCCCGAATCGGCCGACGGCAAGACGATGGAGCCGATGCAGAACTACGGCGTCCAGGTGATGTCGATCGGCTTTCTGATCGAGCCCGACCAGGCGATGGTCTGGCGCGGTCCGATGGCGACGCAGGCGCTCGAGCAGCTGCTCAGGCAGACGAACTGGGCCGACCTCGACTACCTGATCGTCGACCTGCCGCCCGGCACCGGCGACATCCAGCTGACGCTCAGCCAGCGCGTCCCGCTGACCGGCGCCGTGATCGTGACGACGCCGCAGGACATCGCCCTGCTCGATGCGAAGAAAGGCATCAAGATGTTCGAGAAGGTCGGCGTGCCGATCCTGGGCATCGTCGAGAACATGGCGGTCCACGTCTGCGAGAAGTGCGGCCACGTCGAGCACATCTTCGGCGAAGAAGGCGGCAAGCGCCTGGCCGCCGAGTACGGCATGGACTATCTCGGCGCTCTGCCGCTCAATCTGTCGATCCGCGTCCAGGCCGACAGCGGCCGGCCGACGGTCGTGAGCGATCCGGACGGCGCGATCGCGGCGCTCTACAAGGGCGTCGCCCGCCGCGTCGCCGTGAAGATCGCGCAGCGCGCCAAGGACTTCTCGTCGAAGTTCCCGACCATCTCGATCTCGAAGGAAACGTAACCCCTGTTCACACGACGGGAGGGCTCAGAAGCTGTGAAAGAAGTAGGTTTGTTCGCAGCTTCTCAGAAGAGGCCGACGATCCGCCCGTCGTCGGCGACGTCGATCGCCTCGGCCGAAGGCTGCTTCGGCAACCCGGGCATCGTCATCACGTCGCCGCAGACCATGACGACGAATTCGGCGCCCGCGGCCAGGCGCACTTCGCGGATGTTGAGGACATGGTGGGTCGGCGCGCCGCGCAGCTTCGGGTCGGTCGAGAACGAATACTGCGTCTTGGCGATGCACACCGGGTAGTGCCCGTAGCCCTCGGCCTGCAGCGCGGCGATGCGGGCGCGCACCTTCGTGTCGGCCGTCACTTCGGTCGCGCCGTAGATGGTCGTCGCCACCGCGCTGACCTTTTGCCACAGCGTGTCGCTGTCGTCGTAGACGAAGCGAAAGCGGCTCGCCTCCCGGCACAGCTCGACCACCGCCTGCGCCAGCCCGGCGGCACCCGGGCCGCCTTCGGCCCAGTGACGCGCCAGGACGGCGCGAACGCCGCGTGCCGCAGTGCTCTCGCGCAGCAGCTCGATCTCGGCCACGCTGTCCTCGCTGCGATGGTTGATCGCGACGACGCAGGGCAGGCCGTAGCGCTCGCGCACATTGGCCAGGTGCCGGTCTAGGTTGACGAGGCCCTTCTTCAGCGCCTCGAGATTTTCGATGCCGGTGTTCCTGACGTCGACGCCGCCGTGGTACTTGAGGGCGCGAACCGTGGCGACGATCACCGCCGCCGCCGGGCGCAGGCCCGACTTGCGGCACTTGATGTCGATGAACTTCTCGGCCCCGAGGTCGGCGCCGAAGCCGGCCTCGGTGACGACGTAATCGGCGAGCTTGAGCGCCGTCGCGGTGGCGAGCACCGAGTTGCAGCCGTGCGCGATGTTGGCGAACGGCCCGCCATGCACGAAGGCGAGGTTGTTCTCGAGCGTCTGCACGAGGTTGGGCGCGAGCGCGTCCTTCAGCAGCGCGGCCATCGCTCCGTGCGCCTTGAGCTCGCTCGCCAGGACCGGCCGGCCCCCGGTCGTGTAGCCGACGACGATGCGGCCGAGCCGGCGCTTCAGGTCCGCCAGGCTCGTCGCCAGGCACAGGATCGCCATCACTTCGGATGCGGCGACGATGTCGAAGCCGTCCTCGCGCGGATAGCCGTTGGTGCTGCCGCCGAGCCCGATCACGAGGTCGCGCAGGGCCCGGTCGTTCATGTCGATCACGCGCTTCCAGCCGATGCGCCGGACGTCGAGGGCGAGGGCGTTGCCGTGGTGGACGTGGTTGTCGATCAGCGCAGCGAGCAGGTTGTTGGCCAGCGCGATGGCGTTGAAGTCGCCGGTGAAGTGCAGGTTGATGTCTTCCATCGGCACGACTTGCGCGTAGCCGCCTCCGGCCGCTCCGCCCTTCATTCCGAACACCGGCCCGAGCGAAGGCTCGCGCAGGCAGACGATGGCGCGTTGGCCGATGCGGTTGAGCGCGTCGCCAAGGCCGACCGTCGTCGTCGTCTTGCCTTCGCCGGCCGGCGTCGGCGAGATCGCGGTGACGAGGACGAGCTTGCCCTCGGGCCGCCCGGCGAGCGAGGCGATGTAGTCGAGCGACAGCTTGGCCTTGTACCGGCCGTAGGGGTCGAGCGCGGCCTCGGGTATTCCGGCGCGCTCGCCGGCGAGATCGACGATGCGGCGCAGCGTCGCGGCCTGGGCGATCTCGATGTCGCTTCGCATCGGCTTCAGGACCTGGCGTGCTCTCGCTGCATCCGGCAAGGATAGTTCCCCTCGCCGGCGAGGCTTGCGCGGGGGCGTCGAGACGCGTCGCGCGGCGAAGGCGGAGAATCCGGCACGTCACTTCGAAG
>DATMGW010000408.1:0-3130 GCA_035555295.1 Caldimonas sp. | reverse complement strand
CCGGGCCCGGGCCGCCGGTGCCGTCGCCGCGATCGCCGAGCGCGGGCTTGCCGAGGCGGGGCTGGCAGGCATCGAAGTCGCCGATTCGCGCCACGCCCTCGGCCAGCTCGCCGCGGCGTGGCGGCGCCGCTTCGACCTGCCCCTGGTCGCCGTGACCGGCAGCAACGGCAAGACGACGGTGACGCAGATGATCGCCTCGATCTTTCGTGCCTGGCACGGCGACGCGGCGTTCGCCACCGTCGGCAACTTCAACAACGACGTCGGCGTTCCCCTGACGCTGTTGCGCCTGCGCGCGACGCACCGCGCCGGGGTCGTCGAGCTCGGAATGAACCACCCCGGCGAGATCGCGACGCTCGCGGCGATGGCACGGCCGACCGTCGCGCTCGTCAACAACGCGCAGCGCGAGCACCTCGAGTTCATGGCCGACGTCGACGCCGTCGCGCGCGAGAACGGCGCGGTGATCGCCGCGCTCGGCGCCGACGGCGTCGCCGTATTTCCGGCCGACGATGCGCACGCCGCGACCTGGCGCGCTCTCGCCGGAACGCGCCGCATCATGACTTTCGCCGAGCAGGGCGAAGCCGACGTGACGGGCAGCGCGCGGCCGGTGCAGGACGGCTCGGCGATCGCCATGCGGACGCCGGCGGGGGCGATCGAGCTCGAGCTGCACGCGCCCGGACGACACAACGTTCGCAACGCGCTCGCCGCCGCCGCCTCGGCGCTCGCGGCCGGTTGCCCGCGCGACGCCATCGGGCGCGGCCTGGAGGCGTTCCGGCCGGTGCGCGGCCGCCTGCAGACGCGCCGCTTCGAGCGGCACGGCCACGAGCGGACGCTCGTCGACGACAGCTACAACGCCAACCCCGATTCGGTCCGCGCCGCCATCGACGTTCTCGCCGCGTTGCCGGCGCCGCGCTGGCTCGTCCTCGGCGACATGGGCGAGGTCGGCACGAATGGCCCCGCCTTCCATCGCGAGGTCGGTGCCTATGCGAAGGAGCGCGGCATCGACGCCTTGTGGACCGCCGGCCCCGAGAGTGCGAACACGGCCACCCCTTTCGACGGGGCACGCGCCTTCGCGAGCGTCGACGAGCTGGTCGGCGCGCTCGACGCAGCGCCCGCCTTCGCGACGGTGCTCGTCAAGGGCTCGCGTTTCATGCGGATGGAACGCGTCGTCGCGGCGCTCGAAGGCGTCGCCGCGGGAGACGCGCATGCGGCGTGAGCTCGCGAGCTTCGGGAGACGGCATGCTGCTTAGCCTGGCGCAATGGCTGCAGGCGAGCTCGCCCGAGTTCGGCTTCATGCGCGTCTTCCAGTACATCACTTTTCGCGCCGTGATGGCCGCGATGACCTCGCTCGTCATCGGCCTCGTCTTCGGGCCGTGGGTGATCCGGCGCCTGGCCTCGCTCAAGATCGGCCAGCCGATCCGCGCCGACGGCGTCGAATCGCATCACGCCAAGAGCGGAACGCCGACGATGGGCGGAGTGCTCATCCTGCTCGGCATCGGCGTCTCGACGCTGCTCTGGTTCGACTGGTCGAACCGGTTCGTGTGGATCGTCATGGTCGTGACGATCGGATTCGGCGCGATCGGCTGGGTCGACGACTGGCGCAAAGTCGTCGGCAAGAGCCCGGAAGGCATGCGCTCGGGCGAGAAATACTTCTGGCAGTCGGTGATCGGCGTCGTCGCCGCGCTGTACCTCGCCTTCAGCGTCAGCGAGACGTCGAACCTGCGCGTCCTCGAGCTGTTCCTGCGCTGGGTGCAGAGCGGCTTCTCGAACGACCTGCCGCCCAAGGCCGACCTGATCGTGCCCTTCTTCAAGACGGTCAGCTATCCGCTCGGCGTGTTCGGCTTCATCGCGCTGACCTACTTCGTGATCGTCGGCGCGAGCAACGCCGTCAACCTGACCGACGGGCTCGACGGCCTGGCGATCATGCCTGTCGTGATGGTCGGCTCGGCGCTCGGCGTCTTCGCCTACATCACGGGCAACTCGGTCTATTCGCGCTACCTGCTCTTCCCGTACATCCCGGGCGCCGGCGAGCTGCTCATCTTCTGCGCGGCGATGGCCGGGGCGGGCCTGGCCTTCCTCTGGTTCAACACGCATCCGGCGCAGGTCTTCATGGGCGACGTGGGCGCGCTGGCGCTCGGCGGCGCGCTCGGCACGATCGCCGTCATCACGCGCCAGGAAATCGTCCTCGGCATCATGGGCGGCGTGTTTGTCGCCGAGGCGCTCTCGGTGATGGCGCAGGTGCTCTGGTTCAAGTACACGCGGCGCCGCTACGGCGAGGGCCGGCGCATCCTGAAGATGGCGCCGCTGCACCACCACTTCGAGAAGTCCGGCTGGCAGGAGCCGCAGGTCGTCGTGCGCTTCTGGATCATCACGATGCTGCTCTGCCTGATCGGGCTCGCCAGCCTGAAGCTGAGATGAGCGAGACCGTTCCTGCGCTGCGCGACCGGACCGTGCTGGTGCTCGGCCTCGGCGACTCGGGCCTGGCGATGGCGCGCTGGTGCGCGAGCGCGGGCGCGAGCGTTCGCGTCTGGGACTCGCGCGCCGATCCGCCGCAGGCGGCGGCGCTCGCCGAGCACGTTCCGGCGGCGACACGGCTCGCTCCCGATCCCCTCGGCGCCGCCGACCTCGTCGGCGTCGACCGCATCCTGAAGAGCCCGGGCCTGGCGCCGCACGACGCGCGGATCGCCGCCTTGCTCGCCGCCGCCGGCGCGGCGGGAACGCCGGTGCAGGGCGAGCTCGACCTGTACGTCGAAGCACTCGAGCAGCTGCGCACGGACGCCGACTACGCGCCGAAGGTCGTCGCCATCACCGGAACGAACGGCAAGACGACGACGACGGCGCTGACGGCGCTCCTCGTCGAACGCAGCGGCCGGCGCGTCGCCGCCGCCGGCAACATCGGCCCGACGATGCTGCAGACACTTCGCCAGGCGATCGACGCCGGTCCGCGCGAGACGCTGCGCGAGCGCCTGCCCGAGGTCTGGGTCCTCGAGCTGTCGAGCTTCCAGCTTGCCGGCTCGGCGCGCTTCGACGCCGACGCGGCGGCGATCCTCAACCTCAGCGAAGACCACCTCGACTGGCACGGCTCGATGGCGGCGTACGCCGAGGCGAAGGCCAAGGTCTTCGGCCGGCGCGC
>DATMGW010000407.1:0-2544 GCA_035555295.1 Caldimonas sp. | reverse complement strand
TTGGCAGGACATCGACGAGCTGCTCTCCAACGGCGTCGACGTCTTCACTACGCTCAACGTCCAGCACCTCGAGAGCCTGAACGACGTCGTCGGAGGCATCACCGGCGTGAAGGTCTGGGAAACGGTTCCCGACACATTCTTCGATGATGCGGACGACGTCGTGCTGGTGGACATCCCGGCCGAGGAGCTCCTCGCGCGGCTGAAGGAGGGAAAGGTCTACATGCCCGAGCAGGCGGAACGCGCCGCGGGCCACTTCTTCCGCAAGGGCAACCTCATGGCGCTGCGCGAGCTGGCGCTGCGCCGCACCGCCGATCGCATCGAGGACGACGTGCAGGCGTATCGCGCCGACCGCTCGATCGGCCGGGTCTGGAAGACCGAGGCCGCCGTGCTGTGCTGCGTCGGCCCGGGCGAGGGCGGCGAGCACATCGTGCGCAGCGCCGCCCTGCTCGCCCAGCAGCTCGCCGTCTCGTGGCACGCCGTCTACGTCGAGACGCCGGCGCTGCAACGCCTGCCCAACGACAAGCGCGAGCGGATCCTGCGCGCCGTCAAGCTCGCCGAGGACCTCGGCGCGACCGCGTCGGTGCTGCCGAGCGCCAGCGTCGCCGAGGCGGTGATCGAGCATGCGCGCCAGTACAACCTGTCGAAGATCGTCATGGGCCACAACCAGGCGAGCGTGTGGCGGCCTGCCGGAACGCTGGCGCAGCAGCTCGGCCGCCTGGCGCCCGACGTCGACCTGATCGAGGTCGGCGCTCCGGCCCGGCCCGATCGCGCCCGACCGGCGGCCGCGGGCGCCCGGGGCGAGGGCGGTGGGCTGCGTCCGGCCGGCTACCTCGTCGCCGTCGCCGCGTGCGCGGTTCTCACGGCGGTGGCGCTGAGCCTCGAGCAGGTGCTCGACCTGCCGAACATCGTCATGCTCTTTCTCCTCGCCGTGCTCGGCGTGGCGTTGCGCTACGGGCGCGGTCCGGCGGCGCTCGCCTCCGCCCTGAACGTCGCCGCCTTCGACTTCTTCTTCGTCCCGCCGCGCTGGTCGTTCGCCGTCTCCGACGTCCAGTACCTGCTGACCTTCGGCGTGATGCTCGCCGTCGGCCTCATCGTCGGCCAGCTCACCGCAGGGCTGCGCTACCAGGCGCGGGTGGCGACGCATCGCGAGCGGCGATCGCATTCGCTGTTCGAGGTGGCGCGCGACCTGTCGAGCGTGCTCGCGACCGAGCAGGTCGTCGAGGCGGCCGAGCAGGCGGTGGCTCGCGAGTTCCGCGCCCGCGCCCATGTGTTCGTTCTCGATGCCGAAGACCGGTTGCGCTCGCTGGCGCCGCCCGCCGACGGCGCCGGACTCGACGCGGGGACGGCACGCTGGGCCTTCGATCACGCCCAGGCCGCTGGGCTCGGCACCGATACGCTGCCCGGAAGCGCCTGGCTCTACCTGCCGCTGAAGGCGCCGATGCGAACGCGCGGCGTGCTTGCCCTGTGCCCCGACGAGCCGCGCCTGCTCCTCGTTCCCGAGCAGCGCCGCCAGCTCGAGACTTTCGCCGCGCTGACGGCGATCGCGCTCGAGCGCGTCCACTACGTCGAGGTGGCGCAGAGCGCGACGCTGCAGATCGAATCGGAGCGGCTGCGCAACTCGCTGCTGGCCGCGTTGTCGCACGACCTGCGAACGCCGCTGGCCGGCCTCGTCGGCCTCGCCGGGAGCCTGCGCCTGACCCGACCTCCGCTCAGCGCCGAGCAGGGCGAGATCGCCGAAGCGCTGCAGGTCGAGGCGCTGCGCATCAGCACGCAGGTCAACAACCTGCTCGACATGGCGCGCATCGAGAGCGGCGAGGTGCGACTGCGCCGCGAATGGCACTCGGTCGAGGAGATGGTCGGCAGCGCGGTGCGGGCGACGGCGCGCGTGCTCGCGCCGCGCGCCGTCTCGACCGAGCTCGCGGCCGACCTGCCGCTCGTCGAATGCGACGCCGTGCTGATCGAGCGCGTCCTCGTCAACCTGCTCGAGAACGCCGCCAAGTACACGCCGCCGACGGCGAGCGTCCACCTCTCGGCCCGGGCCGAGGCGGGGGCGATGCGGATCAGCGTCGCCGATACCGGCCCGGGCGTGCGCCCCGGCCAGGAGACGGCGATCTTCGAGAAGTTCACTCGCGGGACGCGCGAATCGGCGGTCGCCGGAGTCGGCCTGGGTCTGGCCATCTGCAAGGCGATCGTCGAGGCGCACGGCGGAACGATAGTCGTCGCGAACCGCGCCGGCGGCGGCGCCGATTTCAGCTTCACCCTGCCGCTCGGCACGGCGCCCGCGCTCGATGCCGCCGTGGCCGACGCTCCGGGCAGCGCGGCGACGGAGGCCGCCGCGGCCGCGGCGACGTGATGGCCGATCCGATTCCCGTCGTCCTTCTCGTCGAGGACGATCGCCACATCCGCCGCTTCGTCCGCACTTCGCTCGAGGCCGAGGGCTGGCGCGTCTTCGAGGCCGAGACGATGCGCCAGGGACTCGTCGACGCAGCGACGCGCAAGCCCGATCTCGTCATCGCCGACCTCGGCCTGCCCGACGGCGACGGC
>DATMGW010000406.1:0-5286 GCA_035555295.1 Caldimonas sp. | reverse complement strand
GTCGTGGCGCAGCGGCGGCAGCTCGCGGTTCTGCTTCGGGCTGACGCCCTCGAGCCAGGCGTTGCGCGCGTGGACGATGAAAGTCCGGCAGCCGCCGCGCTCGCTGACCGTGCCGACGAAGTCGCGGACGAATTCGTAGCTTTCGTGACGATCGATGCCGATCCGGTGCTTGACCGTCACCGGGACCGAAACGGCATCGCGCATCGCCTTGACACCGTCGGCGACGAGGTCGGGCTCGGCCATCAAGCAGGCGCCGAAGCTGCCGCGCTGCACCCGCTCGCTCGGACAGCCGCAGTTGAGGTTGATCTCGTCGTAGCCCCAGCGCACACCGATCCGGGCACACGCGGCGAGCTCGGCCGGCTCGCTGCCGCCGAGCTGCAGCGCGAGCGGATGCTCGATGGCGTCGAAGTCGAGATGGCGCACGACGTCGCCGTGCAGCAAGGCGCCCGTCGCCACCATCTCGGTATAGAGGCGCGTTCGCTTCGTCAGCAGGCGATGAAAGAAGCGGCAATGGCGGTCGGTCCAATCCATCATCGGCGCCGCGCACAAACGCCACGGGCCGGGTTGAGGGTTCGAGAGGTCGGTCACCGTCGTTGCTTCGGATTTCGCCGTCCGACGACGAGCGGCCGGATGCGGGCGAAGCCGCGATTGTGCCGCCGTGCTGCGCCTGCGCTTGCAACGCGCCTCGCCGCGCGCCGGGCAGCGGAATGCGACAGATGTCTCGTCTGAAGCATCTCCAGGTGTAACGGCACTTCGAATGTGCGGATTGCACATTTAACATGCGGCTGCGGTCGAGCCCTCCTCGGCCCTTCACTCGACTTTCGGGAGCAGCTGATGAACCTTGCAACGATCCTCGCGCCGCGCTCGTCCGCCCGGCTCGTATTCGCCCAACTCGCCTGCGCGTGCGGGCTGCTCGGCGGCTGCGGCGGCGGCGGCCCCGACACCGCCGGAACCGGAAGCTCGGGCCCGCGCGCGACCTCGTTCGCGGCCGGCCCGATCACCGGCTTCGGATCGGTCATCGTCAACGGCGTTCGCTTCGACGACTCGACGGCCGCCGTCAGCGACGACGATGGCACGCCCGGCAGCAAGGATCAGCTGTTGCTCGGCATGAGCGCCGAGGTGCAGGGGGGCGCGATCTCCGACGACGGCACCGGGCCGCGCGCGACGGCCAGCGCCATCGTCTTCGGCGCCGCCCTGATCGGCCCGGTCAGCGCGGTCGACCCGGTCGCCAGGAGCCTGGTCATCCTCGGCCAGACCGTGCTCGTCCTCGATACAACCGTGATCGGCGAGCGGCTGGTCGGCGGTTTCGCCGGCATCACCGTCGGACAGGTCCTCGAGGTACACGCGCAACTCGACCCTGTGAGCGGCGTCTATACCGCGACCCGCGTCGGGCCGACGCAGGCGCTGGCCGGCTACAAGATCCGCGGCATCGTCGCCAACCTCGACACGACGGCGATGACCTTCACCATCGGCGGCACGCTCATCTCTTACGCCGGCGTGAGCAACGTTCCGGCCGACCTCGCGAACGGAGTGCTCGTCGGCGCCCGGCTGCAGACGATGCAGGTCGCCGGTGCCTGGGTCGCGACGCGCCTGCACGACCGGTCTTCCTCGGTCGGCGACAGCGACGCCGCGCACATCGAAGGATCGATCACCGCCTTCACCTCGACGATGCAGTTCAGTGTCAACGGCATTCCAGTCGATGCGAGCCAGGCTCAGTTCCCGGGCGGAACCGCCGGCGTCGTCCTCGGCGCCGAGGTCGATGTGAAGGGAACGTCGAGCAACGGCGTCGTTATCGCCACCAGCGTGTCCGTGGAAACGCACGAGGCGATCCGCGCCAGCGGCTTCGAGCTGCACGGCGCCGTGACCGCGCTCGACACCGTGGCGCAGACCTTCGTCGTGCGCGGCGTGACGGTGAGCTATGCGTCGGCGACGATCGAGTGGAAGAACGGCACGGCCGCGCTGCTCGCCGTAGGCGTCCAGCTCGAAGTCAATGGAACGCTCTCCGCCGACGGCACCATGGTGCAGGCGACGCGGATCGGGTTCGGCGGCTGACGGGCCACGAGTGCCGCGTGCTGCCGGACGCCTGCCGGCCCGGTCCCGCCGCGAGGCGAGACTGGGCACCCTTAGACTCGTGCCGTGAATCCGCCGACCCGCAAACGCCAGGCCCAGGCGGCGGCGCGAGGCCCGGCCTCTCCCACCCCGATGGCGGCGGGTCCGGCTGGTCCGGCACTGATCGGCGCCCTCGCCTCGCTGCTGGAGCCCATCGCTACCCTGGCCGTGGCGCGCGGCCTGCCCTTTGCCGCCGTCGAGGACCTGCTGAAGGCCGCCTTCGTCGAAGCGGCGCGCAAGGCGCAGCCGGAAGCGGCAGGCCTGCGCATCGTCAGCCGCATCAGCACCGCCACCGGCTTGACGCGGCGCGAGGTCACGCGCCTGTTCGGCGCCGACCAGGCGCGCCCGCCGCCGCGCCCCTCGCCGGCGACGCAGGTCTTCACGCGCTGGCGTGCCGATCCTCTACTCAAGAACCGGCGCGGCCAGCCGATGACGCTGCCACGCCAGGGCGACGCGCCGAGCTTCGAGGCGCTGGCCCGCTCGGTCACGCGCGACGTGCACCCGCGCAGTTTGCTCGACGAGTTGTGCCGCCTCGGGCTCGTCGCGGTCGAGAAAGACACGGTGAAGATCCTTCGTGACAGCGTGGTGGCCGGCGGTGACAGCGACCGCGCCTATGCCTTCGTCGGCGGCAACGTCGGCGACCACCTGCGTGCCGCCGTCGCCAACGTCCTCGCCGACTCGCCGCCGCATCTCGAGCAGGCCGTATTCGCCGACGAGTTGTCGGCCGAGTCGCTCGCCGCCTTTCGCGACATCGCCAAGGCGCAATGGCAGGTGTTGCTCGCCGCGACCGTTCCGGCGCTGCAAAAGCTCATCGACGGCGATGCGGCAGCGGGCAGACAACGCGACCGGCGCGTTCGCGTCGGCATCTACACCTGGAACGACGCGATGGCTCGCGACGAAGCGGCGCCTGCCGCCTCGGCAGCGCCGAGCGCGGCGGTGCGGCGGCGCGCGCCGCGAAAGGATCCATGATGTTCCGGCCAGCCTTCGGGCGGGCAAGATCGATGCTGCAGCGCGCCGGGCTGGGCCTCGTCTGCGTCGCCCTCGTCGCAAGCTGCGGCGGCGGCGTCGACAGCGGAGGCACCGGCGCGCCGGCGGCCTCGTACGCGAGCGGCCCCATCACGGGCTTCGGCTCGGTGATCGTCAACGGCGTCCACTTCGACGACCGCAGCGCCGGCGTCAGCGACGCCGACGGCAACGCCCGGACCCGCGACGACCTGCGCCTGGGCATGACGACGAACGTGCTCGGCTCGGCGATCACGGTAGACGCCGGCGGCAACCAGACGAGCACGGCGATGAGCATCGTCTTCGCCAGCGAGATCGTCGGCCCGCTCTCCGCCAGCGACCTCGTGGCGCGAACCTTGACCGTGCTCGGACAGACCGTCGACATCTCGTCGACGACGGCCTTCGATGCCGTGATGATCGGCGGCCAGGCCGCGCTGGTGCCGGGCGACATCGTCGAGGTGTACGGGCATCTCGATGTAGCGACGCTGCACTATGCGGCGACGCGCGTCGAGCGCAAGGCCGGCGCGCTGGCGTTTCGCCTGCGCGGCATCGTCAGCGGCCTCGACGCGGCGGGGAAGGTCTTCTCGATCGGTGCGACCCGGATCTCGTACGCCGGCGCGGCCGTGGTGCCGGCGACGCTGTCCAATGGTCGCTTCGTGCGCGTGCTGCTCGCGGTCACGCCAAGCGGCGGCACGTGGAACGCGATCGCGGTCGCCGACGGAATTCAACCGATCGGAGACCGCGACCAGGCGACGATCAAGGGCCTGGTCAGCGCCTTCACGTCGAACGCGCAGTTCAGCGTCAACGGCACGCCGGTCGACGCGAGCACGGCACAGTTTCCGGCCGGCACCGCCGGCCTCGGGCTGGGCACGCGGGTCGAGGTCGAAGGGATGAGCGCGGCCGGCGTTCTGGTCGCGACGGTGGTGAAGCTGATCAGCGATGGCGATCAGGCGGGCGAGTCGTTCGAGGTGCAAGGCCCGATCACGGCGGTGACGCCGCTCGACCAGACCTTCGTCGTCCACGATGTGACGGTGAGCTACTCGGGCGTTGTCGATTTCCGCAACGGCAGCGCCGCCGACCTCGCCGTCGGCCGCTCGGTCCAGGCGCGCGGCACCTTGTCTTCGGACGGCACACGCCTGCAGGCCTCGCGAATCACCTTCGGCAACTGAGGCGCTCGCCTGCGTGCCGCTTCAGGCGCGAGCCGCGGCTCCGGCGATGCCGGCAACGAAGCGCGGCCAGAGCTCCCGCGGCAGGTCGTGACCCATGCCGTCGATGACGTCGAGCGTCGCGCCGGGGATGCGCGCCGCAAGATCGCGGCCGGCCGGCACCGGAACGAGCGGATCGGCTGCACCGTGAATGACGTGCGTCGTCGGTCGCATCGTTGCGAGCAGCCTGGTGCGGTCGCCGTCGGCAGCGATCGCCGCCATCTGCCGCGCCGTTCCGGCCGGCCGGTACGAGCGCGTCACCGACATCGTGAGGCGCTGGCGAAGGTAGTCCTTCGCCGCCGGATAGGCGGGGCTACCGATCAGGCCGTACAGGTCGACGTAGTGCTCGACGATGCTCGCGACGTCGCGCGGGTTCTTCGGTCGCGAGATCATCGCGCCGCGCACGCGCAGCGAGGGCCCGGGCAGGTGGCGCGCGCCGCTCGAGGTCATGATCAGCGTCTGGCTCTTGACGCGATCGGGATAATGCGCGGCGATGCGCTGGGCGATCATCCCGCCCATCGACGCGCCGCAGACGTGGGCCCGGGCGATGCCCAACGCGTCGAGCACGCCGACGCTGTCGGCCGCCATGTCGGTCAGCGTATAAGGGCTCTTCACGTGCAGGCCGAGGGCGAAGCGGATCGAAACGATGCCCAGGTTCGGCACGCCGGCGGCATCGAACCCCTGGCTCAGTCCGATGTCGCGATTGTCGAAACGGATGACGCGAAAACCGCGCGCGACGAGCAAGGCGACGAAGTCCTCGTGCCAGGCGACGAGCTGCATGCCGAGCCCCATGATGAGGAGCAGCGGTTCGCCGGCCGGCGAACCGTGATCCTCGACCTCGACCTCGAGCGCGATGCCGTTGGCGGCGATCTGCATCAGGCGGCGGCGACCGCGCGCGGCGCGCCGGTGCGGAAGAACCAGCGCCGGGCGCCCGAGGCGTGGAAGGGCTGCCAGCCGCCGATCGGCTGGG
>DATMGW010000405.1:0-6003 GCA_035555295.1 Caldimonas sp. | reverse complement strand
GGTGACGATCGACATGCTGATCACGACGACGATGACGTTCTTCGTCGTCCGCTACGGCTGGAAGTATCCGTGGCCGATCGTCTTCGCCGCGACCGGCTTCTTCTTCCTGATCGATTTCACCTACCTGTCGGCCAACATCGTCAAGGTCATCGAGGGCGGCTGGTTCCCGCTTCTCATCGGCGCCATGATGTTCACGCTGATGATGACGTGGAAGCAGGGCCGCCGGCTGATGTCGGAGAGCCTGCGCGCCGACGCGATCGATCTGAAGAGCTTCCTCGAATCGGTCTTCATCAGCCCGCCGATACGCGTTCCCGGCACCGCCGTCTTCCTGGTCAGCGACCAGGGGCTGACGCCGAATGCCCTGCTGCACAACCTCAAGCACAACAAGGTGATGCACGAGCGCAATCTCTTCGTCACCGTGCGCCACCACGAAGTCCCCTGGATCGCCAAGGCGGAGCGCTGCGACATCGAGCCGCTCGAGCACGACTGCTGGCAGGTGACGCTGCACTTCGGCTTCAAGGACGAGCCCGACGTGCCGCAGGCGCTCGAGCGCCTGCGCGCCAGCGGCTGCACCGTCGACGACATGGACACGTCGTATTTCCTGTCGCGCGACATCGTCATCCCGACGTTGGGAGGCGGCATGGCCGACTGGCGCGAGAAGCTCTTTGCCGGCATGCATCGCAACGCGTCGGCGGCGGCCGATTACCTGCGCTTGCCGACCAATCGCGTCGTCGAGCTCGGCTCAAAGCTCGAGATATGAAGCCCGATGGCGCCTTGCCGCTGTCGCGGCTGCGCTGCCCCCCGAGGGGGCCGAGTGCCGCGGCTCCGTGCCGGCCTGCGCCGGCATGGACGGCACGAGGAGGCGTTGTGTCTCGCAACGCCGCGGCCTGCAAGGCCGGCCGGGCTTGGGAACGGCCCGGCGCCCGGCCGGTTCGCGCTTGAGCCAATCGCGACTCGGCGATATCTCGCTCTCGGCCGTGACGGCCGGCTTTGTCGCCGTGCTCGTCGGCTTCACGAGCTCGGTGGCGATCGTCTTCCAGGCAGCGCAGTCGCTCGGCGCGACACCGGCCCAGGCGGCGTCGTGGATGTGGGCGCTCGGCTGGGGCATGGGCCTGGCGACGCTGCTGCCCTCGCTGTGGCTGCGCAAGCCCGTGATGATCGCCTGGAGCACGCCCGGCGCGGCGGTGCTCGCCATTGCCGGCGCGGGCGGCGGCTTCGGCATGCCGGAAGCGACCGGCGCATTCATCGTCTGCGCACTGCTCATCATCGCCGCCGGCGCGACGGGAAGCTTCGAGCGCGTCATGGATCGCATTCCGATGCCGCTGGCCGGTGCGCTGCTGGCCGGCGTGCTCGCCCGCTTCGGACTCGACGCGTTCTCCGCGCTGCAGTCGTCGCTCGGCCTCGTCCTCGCCATGCTCGCCGCCTACCTGCTCGGGCGCAGGGCGTGGCCGCGCTACGCGGTGGTCGGCGTGCTGGCAACCGGGATCGGCTACGCCGCCGCATCCGGGCAGCTGCGACCCGCCGCGCTGCAGTGGGCGTTGACGAAGCCGGTCTTGACCGTCCCCGAGTTCAGCTGGCGCGCGACCGTGAGCCTGGCCCTGCCGCTCTTCATCGTCACGATGGCGTCGCAGAACCTGCCCGGCGTCGCCGCGATCCGCGCCGCCGGCTATCGCCTGCCGATCTCCAGGCTCATCACCCTGACTGGAGTCGCGACGCTCGTCCTCGCTCCGTTCGGCGCCTTCGCCCTCAACTTCGCGGCGATCACCGCGGCGATCTGCATGGGCCGCGAAGCCCACGCCGACCCCGACCGGCGCTGGGTCGCGGCGGCGGCGTGCGGCGCGATCTATTGCGTGATCGGTGTCTACGGCGCCGCCGTCGCCGGACTGCTCGCCGCGTTTCCGCGCGAGCTGGTCGTCGCCGTCGCCGGCCTGGCCCTCCTCGGCACGATCGGCGGCGGCCTGGCTGCCGCGCTGCAGGACGAGGCGTACCGCGAGGCGGCGCTCGTCACCTTCCTCGTCACCCTGTCGGGGCTGAGCCTGGGCGGCGTCGGTTCGGCCTTCTGGGGCGTCGTTGCCGGCGCGCTCACGCTCTTTGTGCAACAGTGGCGGCCCCGCTTCGCCAAACGGCGCGGGCCTTCGCCATGAGACTTCTCTTCGTCGCCGACCCGCTCGAAAGCTTCAACGTCAAGAAGGACTCGACCTTCGTCATGATGCGCGAGGCCGCCAGCCGCGGCCACGCGCTCTTCGCCTGCGAGCCGCAGGATCTGCTCTGGGAGCGCGGCGCGAAGGTGGCGACCCATGTCCGGGAGATCGCCTTGACCGGCGACACGCTGGCCTGGTTCACGGAAGCCGAAGTCCCGGCGGGCCGGACGCGCGCGCGCGCGGCGCTCGCCGATTTCGGCGCCGTCCTGATGAGGAAGGACCCGCCCTTCGACGCCGAGTACTTCTACGCCACGCATCTGCTCGAGCAGGCCGAGCGCGAAGGGGCGCGCGTCTTCAACAAGCCGCAGGCCTTGCGCCACCACCCGGAAAAGCTCGCGATCCTCGAGTTCCCGCAGTTCATCGCCCCGACGCTGGTGACGCGCGATCCCGACGAGCTCAAGCGCTTCCACGCCGAGCATGGAGACGTGATCCTGAAGCCGCTCGACGGCATGGGCGGCGCCGGCATCTTTCGCGTCGCCGCCGACGGCATGAACCTCGGCTCCATCGTCGAGACGCTCAACGCCCGCGGCGCGCATACCGTCATGGCGCAGCGCTATCTTCCCGACATCGTTCGCGGCGGCGACAAGCGCGTCCTCGTCATCGCCGGCGAGCCGGTGCCGTTCGTGCTGGCGCGCATTCCGCAGGGCAACGAGATCCGCGGCAACCTGGCCGCCGGCGGCAAGGGCGTCGCGCAACCGATCTCGGCGCGCGACCGCGAGATCGCCGAGCACATCGGGCATCTGCTTGCGGCGCGCGGCCTGCTCCTGATCGGTCTCGACGTCATCGGCGACAGCCTCACAGAAATCAACGTGACGAGCCCGACGTGCTTTCGGGAGATCACCGACCAGTCGGGCTTCGACGTGGCCAAGGTCTTCATCGACGCACTCGAGTCGGCGCTGAGCTGAGCTCGGGGCTCCGGTCATGGCGGTCCTTTCGCTCTCGGGCGCGCATCTCGCCTACGGCCACGTCGCCCTGCTCGACGGCGCCGCACTTTCGCTCGAGGCGGGCGAGCGTCTCGGCCTGATCGGCCGCAACGGCACCGGCAAGTCGTCGCTGCTCAAGGTCGTCGCCGGCCTCGAGAAGCTCGACGACGGCCTGCTCCAGTTGACGCAGGGCCTGCGCATCCGCTACGTGGCGCAGGAGCCGATCCTCGCTGCCGAAGCGTCGGTCTTCGCTACGGTCGGCGAGGGCGTCGCCGAGGCGCGCGGCGTGCGCGAGCGCTACGAGGCGCACGCGCCGGGCGACGACCTCGACGCGCTGCAGACGCGGATCGAGACGCTCGATGCGTGGAACTGGGAGCAGCGCGTCGAGACGACGCTGGCGCGCCTGCATCTCGACGGCGCGCGGCGCATCGGCGAGCTGTCCGGCGGAACCTTGAAGCGCGTCGCGCTGGCGCAGGCGCTGGTCGCCGTTCCCGACGTGCTGCTGCTCGACGAGCCAACCAACCATCTCGATCTCGACTCGATCGCCTGGCTCGAGGAGTTCCTCAAGGGCTTTCGCGGCAGCGTCGTCGTCGTCAGCCACGATCGGGCCTTTCTCGACGCGGTGGCGACGCGAATCGTCGAGCTCGATCGCGGCGTCCTGCGCAGTTATCCGGGAAACTTCGCCGCCTATGAGGCGCGCAAGGTCGAGCAGCTCGCCTCGGAAGCGCTGGCCCAGGCGCGTGCCGACAAGCTCCTCGCGCAGGAGGAAGTGTGGGTGCGTAAGGGCGTGGAGGCGCGGCGCACGCGCAGCGTCGGCCGCGTCGCCCGGCTCGAGGCGCTGCGCCAGGCGCGCGCGGCGCGGCGCGAGACGCTCGGCCGCGTTCGCCTCGAAGCCGACTCGGGCGTGCCGAGCGGCAAGATAGTCGCGGAGCTGAAGAACGTCTCGATGCGCTTCGGCGACAAGCTGATCGTCAAGGACTTCTCGGCGACGATCCTGCGCGGCGACAAGGTCGGCCTGATCGGGCCGAACGGCAGCGGCAAGACGACCTTGCTCAAGCTCATCCTCGGCGACCTGCAGCCGACCTCCGGCACCGTCCGGCAAGGCACGCGCATCGAGGTCGCCTACTACGACCAGATGCGCAGCGCCCTCGACCTCGACGCGACGCTCGCCGACAGCGTCAGCCCGGGCAGCGAATGGGTCGAGACGGCGAGCGGCAAGAAGCACGTGATGAGCTACCTCGCCGACTTCCTGTTCTCGCCGGCGCGGGCGCACTCGCCGCTGTCGACGCTGTCGGGCGGCGAGCGCAACCGCGTCATGCTGGCGCGCCTGCTCGCCCTGCCGGCCAACGTGCTCGTCCTCGACGAGCCGACCAACGATCTCGACATCGACACGCTCGAGCTGCTCGAGGAGCTGCTGCAGAGCTACGCCGGAACGGTCTTCCTGGTCAGCCACGACCGGCGCTTTCTCGACAACGTCGTGACGAGCACGATCGCCTGGGAAGGCGACCAGGCGCCGGGCCTGTGGCGCGAGTACGAAGGCGGCTACGAGGACTGGCAGACGCAGCGCGCGCGCTCGATCGGCTTGCGCGAGGCCGGGCGCAGCGGCGGCACCGTCGCCAAGCCCGCGGCGCCGGCGCGTGCGCCTGCGGCCGCAAGCGCGGCCGCGCCCGCGAAGCCGCGCAAGCGCAGCTACAAGGAGCAGCGCGAGTGGGACGAGCTGCCGGTGCGCATCGAGGCGCTCGAAGCCGAGCAGAAGGATCTCGCCGCGCTCATGGCGAGCGCCGATTTCTATGCCGGCGATCCGGTCCGCGTCGAGGCGGCGCAGATGCGCTACACGCAGATCGACGACGAGCTGCTGCAGGCGCTCGAGCGCTGGGAAGCGCTCGCCTCGCGCTGAGCGCGGCCTCGACGCGACCTCTGACCGAACCGAATCAGAGCCTGCTGCGCTCGGCGGCGAGCGCTTTCCAGAAGCGCGCGTCCTGCGAGGTCGCGAAGTTGATTCGCATCAGCGTCGTCGGCCGGGGCTCGGCGTGGAACAGGGCGCCCGGCGCGATCAGCCAGTCGTCGAGCAGGGCGCGCGCGAGGCGCTCGGTGTCGATGCCGGCATCGACCCAGCCGAACAGCCCGCGCGGCTCGGCGACGAAGCGGCAGCCGTGCGTCTCGGCGAGTCGCACGGTGCGCGCCCGCGCCGCCGCGAGGCGCTGCACGACGCGCTCGGCGTGGCGGCGCAGCCACCCCTGCTCGAGGCAATGGGCGAGCGCCAGCTCGCCGCTAGCCGGCGTCGTCAGCGTCGAGAGCAGCTTGGTGTCGACGAAGCGATCGACCAGCGCGGCGGGCGCGGCGAGGTAGCCGACGCGCCAGCCCGGGGCCAGGATCTTCGAGAAGCCCGAGACGTAGATCGTCCGCTCGAGCGCGTCGAGCGCGGCCAGGCGCGGCGCGTGTGCCGGCGCCAGGTGCGAGTAGGTGTCGTCCTCGACGATGCGAAAGTCGTGCTCCTGCGCGAGGCGCAAGACGTGGTGCGCGGCGCTCAACCCGAGCGACGCGCCGGTCGGGTTGTGCAGCACCGAGACGGTGACGTACAGGCGCGGCTGCTCGGCGGGCTTTTGCGCTTCGACGAGGCGGCGCATCGCCGCGACGTCGGGCCCGTCGGCGCCGCGCGGCACCGGCAGGACGCGCATGCCGAGCGCGGCGAGCCGGGCGTACTCGACCGACCAGCCGGGCTCGTCGACGAGAACGCTGTCGCCGCTGCGCAGGAGCGTCCGCGTCACGATGTCGAGGGCGTGCGTCGCGCCCATCGTCGTGACAATCTGCCCGGCGCTCGCGGCGATGCCCAGATCGGCGAGCTTCAATGCCAGCGCCTCGCGCAGGCGCGGCTCGCC
>DATMGW010000404.1:0-5014 GCA_035555295.1 Caldimonas sp. | reverse complement strand
CTGCACCGAGAGATGCATCGCCGTGCCGTTGCCGCCGTGGCCGATGGCGATCTTGCCAGGATCGGCTTTGGCCTCTGCCAGCAGGTCGGCGACGCTTCTGGCAGGCGACGAGGTCGGCACGACGAGCACGAACGGTATGTGTGCCAGCAGCGAGATCGGCACGAAGTCCTTCTGCGCGTCGAACGGCATCTTCGGATAGAGGCTCGCGTTGGCCGCGAGCCCGCCGGCAGCGCCGACGCCCAGCGTGTAGCCGTCGGGCTCGGCCTTGGCCACGACGGCCAGGCCGATATTGCCGCCCGCGCCGGGGCGGTTTTCGACGATCACCTGCTGGCCGAGCCGTTCAGCGAGGCGCGGCGCGACGATGCGCACCGCCGCGTCGGACGAGCCCCCGGGCGGAAACGTGACGACCATGCGGATCGGCCTGGCCGGCCAGTTGCTCGCGGGCTGCGCCTGCGCCGAGCCGGCCGCCCAGGCCGTCGCGACGATGCAGAGGGCGAGGGTGCGGCGCGATCGGCTCATCGTTGCGGTCTCCGGTGCGGCCGCGGCGCGGCCATGCGCAAAGTGTGCCGCGCCTGACGGTGCCGCTCTTTTAGTTAAGCGACATAACCGTTAGTGCAAGTCAGTGACCTTCGTTGTCCTTAAGTTCCGTAGGGTAATCACTTAATCCAGAGCTAACAGATGATTACTACAATTAATCAATGGGCTCTGCTTCAACCGCACTGCTTCCGGCGTCGCTGGCTGCGCTCGACCTCTTGCGCATCGAGGCGACGGGCGCCGTGCTGCATGTGCGGCTGAATCGGCCGGCCAAGCGCAACGCCATCAACGACACCCTCGTCGCACAGCTGCATACGGCGTTCGTCAACCTTCCCGAGGCGACGCGCGCTGTCGTCCTGAGCGGCGAAGGCGAGCACTTCTGCGCCGGGCTCGACCTGTCCGAGCTCTCCGAGCGCAGCGTCGCCGAAGGCGTCATCCATTCGCGTTCCTGGCACGCGGCGTTCGAGCAGATCCAGTTCGGGCGTGTCCCGGTCGTCGTCGTCCTGCACGGGGCGGTCGTCGGCGGCGGCCTCGAGCTGGCCAGCGCCTGTCATATCCGTGTCGCCGAAGCGAGCGCCTTCTACGGCTTGCCCGAAGGCCAGCGTGGCCTCTTCGTCGGCGGCGGCGGCTCGGCGCGGATCCCGCGCCTGGTCGGCGTCGCGCGAATGACCGACATGATGCTGACGGGCCGCGTCTACGACGCCGACGAGGGGCTGGCGATCGGTATCTCGCAGTACGTCGTCGCCGAGCGCCGCGGCCTCGAGAAGGCATTCGAGCTGGCCGAGCGAATCGCCGCCAACGCGCAGCTTTCCAACTTCGCGGTCGTCCAGGCCCTGCCGCGCATCGCCGCGATGGCGCAGGAAGAGGGCCTGTTCGTCGAGTCGCTGATGGCGGCGATCGCCTCCGGCGACGAAGGCGCCAAGAGCCGGATCCGCGCCTTCCTGCAAGGCAAGGCGGCGAAGGTGAAGAAGAGCTGAGCATGGCCCGCTACCGCGCACTGCGGCTCGGGGGCTCGCTCGAGGCGGAGCTCACGAAGCGGCCCGACGGTTCGACGCTCGTCGTCTCACGCGAGGCGCTCGGTCCGTATCCGAAGCGCCTGACCGATCGCTTCCTGCATTGGGCGCAGACCGCGCCCGATCGCACCCTGGTCGCCAAGCGCGTCAAGGGCGGCGACTGGCGGCGGGTCAGCTACGCGGAGGCATTGAAGAGCGCCCGCGCTATCGCTCAAGCCCTGCTCGACCGCGGCCTTTCGGCCGAGCGGCCGGTCGCGATCCTGTCCGACAACGACATCGAGCATCTACTCCTCGGCCTCGGCGCGATGCTCGCCGGCGTGCCCTACGCGCCGGTCTCGCCGGCGTATTCGCTCGTCTCGCAGGACTACGGCAAGCTGCGCCAGATCCTCGCCCAGCTGACGCCCGGGCTCGTCTACGCGAGCGGCCCGGCCTACGCGAAAGCGATCGCCGCCGTCGTCCCGGCGGCGACGACGGTCGTGCTCGGCGAAGGATCGATCGAAGGCCGCGCGACGCTGCCGTTCGCGACCTTGCTCGAGACCGTGCCGACGGCGGCCGTCGACGCCGCGCACGAGCAGGTCGGCCCCGACACGATCGCCAAGTTCCTGTTCACCTCGGGCTCGACCAAACTGCCCAAGGGCGTGATCAACACGCAGCGCATGCTGTGCGCCAACCAGCAGATGATCCTGCAGTGCTTTCTGACGCTGGGCGAAGCGGCGCCGGTCCTCGTCGACTGGCTGCCGTGGAACCACACCTTCGGCGGCAACCACAACGTCGGCCTGACGATCTACAACGGCGGCACGCTCTACATCGACGAAGGCAAGCCGACGCCGGCGCTGATCGGCGAAACGCTGCGCAACCTGCGCGAGATCGCGCCGACCGTCTATTTCAACGTGCCCAAGGGCTTCGAGGAGATCGCCAACGCCCTCGAGACCGATGCCGCCCTGCGCAAGAACTTCTTCAGTCGCGTCAACATGTTCTTCTTCGCCGGTGCCGGCCTGGCGCAGCCGGTCTGGGACAAGCTCGACCGCGTCGCCGAGCAGGAATGCGGCGAGCGCATCCGCATGCTGACCGGCCTCGGCATGACCGAGACCGCGCCGTTCGCGATCTGCGCCAACGCGCATGAAGTGAAGTCGGGCCACATCGGCCTGCCAGCTCCCGGGGTGGAGCTCAAGCTCGTGCCGAGCAGCGGCAAGAACGAGGTGCGCTATCGCGGCCCGAACGTCACGCCCGGCTACTGGCGCGCACCCGAGCAGACGGCCGAATCCTTCGACGCCGAGGGCTTCTACTGCAGCGGCGACGCCGCCAGGCCGATGGACCCGGCGCATCCCGAGCTGGGCTTCATGTTCGACGGTCGAATCGCCGAGGACTTCAAGCTCTCGACCGGTACCTTCGTCTCGGTCGGGCCCTTGCGCGCCGGGATCGTCGCCGCCGGCGATCCGCTCGTGCAGGACGCAGTCGTCTCCGGAATCAACCGCAGCGACCTCGGCATCCTTTTCTTTCCCCGCCTCGACGCCTGTCGCGCGTACGCCGAGCTCGCCGCCGACACGCCGGCCAAGGCGGTGCTCGCGAACCCGCGCATCAAGGCCTTCTTCCAGCGCCTCGTCGACACGCTGCATTCGCGCGGCACCGGCAGTGCGACGCGCGTCGCGCGCGCGCTCGTGCTCGCCGAGCCGCCGTCGATCGATCGCGGCGAGATCACCGACAAGGGCTCGATCAACCAGCGCGCCGTGCTGGCGCACCGCGACGCCGACGTCGTACGGATGTACATCGGCGCGGACCGCGACGTGATCGTGCCGAAGAAACACTGAAGAAGGACAAGGGGAAGCGATGAAGATCGAAGGACAGGTTGCGCTCGTCACCGGCGGCGCCTCGGGCCTCGGCGCCGAGACGGCGCGCGAGCTGGCGCGGCGCGGCGCCAAGGTCGCCGTGCTCGACCGCAACGGCGAAGGCGCCAAAGCGGTAGCGGCGGAGATCGTCGCGGCGAACGGTGCCGGTTCCGCGATCGGGCTGTCGTGCGACATCACGAAGACCGAGAGCGTCGTCGCGGCGCTCGCCGCGGCGCGCGAAACCCTCGGCGTGCCACGCATCGTCATGAATATCGCCGGCATCGGCACGGCCAAGCGCGTCATCGGCAAGGACGGCACGCCGATTCCGCTCGAAGACTTCACGCGCGTCGTCGACGTCAACCTGACGGGCACCTTCAACGTCATCCGCCTCGCCGCCGCGGACATCGCCAGGCTCGAGCCTTTGCCCGACGGCGACGCCACGAACGAGCGCGGCGTCATCCTCTGCACGGCGTCGGTCGCGGCTTTCGACGGCCAGGTCGGCCAGGAGGCCTACGCGGCGTCGAAGGGCGCGCTCGTCTCGCTGACCCTGCCGCTGGCACGCGACCTCGCGCAGCACGGGATCCGCGTCATGACGATCGCCCCGGGCATCTTCCTGACGCCGCTGCTCGCCGAGCTGCCCGAGCCGGTGCGGGCTTCGCTCGCTGCCAGCATCCCGTTCCCGAAGCGCCTCGGCAAGCCCTCGGAGTTCGCGCACCTTGCGGCGGCGATCGTCGAGAACGCGGCGCTCAACGGCGAGGTGATTCGCCTTGACGGCGCCTTGCGCATGGCGCCGCGCTAAGTCGCCGGAAAGCCGCGGATGGCGCGCACGACGACCTACCGCGTCAGCGTCGAGTTCGGCGACTGCGATCCCGCCGGCATCATCTTCTATCCGAACTTCCTGCGCTGGATGGACGCCGCGTCGCTCTCCTTCTTCATGCAATGCGGCGTGCCGCCGTGGCGCGACCTGGTGAAGACGCGCGGCATCGTCGGCACGCCGCTGCTCGAGATCGCGACGCGCTTCATCACCGCAGCGACCTACGCCGAGGAGCTCGAGATCGCGACCTCGGTCGAGGAGTGGCGCGCGAAGGTGTTCGTGCAGCTGCATCGGGTGACGCGCGGCGAGACGCTGATCTGCGAGGGCCGCGAGACGCGCGCCTTCGTGCGCCGCGACGCCGACAATCCGGACCGCTTGCGCGCCATGCCGATTCCCGTAGACATCAAGGCCTTGTGCAGCTGAGCTGCGCCGCGCCGCTTTCTTTCAACTGCAACGACGGAGACCAACCATGAATGCATTCACCCGCCTCGCCGCCGCCCTCGCCCTCGCCCTGGGGGCAGGCGCTGCAGCTGCCGACGTCACGATCGGCGTCAGCCTGCCGCTGACCGGGCCGACCTCGGCGCTCGGCATCCCGTGCAAGAACGGCATCCTGCTGTGGCCCCAGACGGTCGCCGGCGAAAAGCTCAACGTCATCATCCTCGACGACGCGACCGACCCGACGCAGGGCGTGAAGAACGCGCGCCGCTTCGTCACCGAGGACCACGTCGACCTGATCCTTGGCTCGGCGGCGACGCCGATCGCCGTCGCCATGGCCTCCGTCGCCGCGGAAGCCCAGACCGTGCAGCTGACGCTCTCGCCGATCCCGT
>DATMGW010000403.1:0-3480 GCA_035555295.1 Caldimonas sp. | reverse complement strand
CCCGGGACGAGCCTTCCTTGGCGGTGAAGATCGAGTCGAGCCCCGGGCCGATCCAGTTGAAGGGCCGGAACAGCGTGTAGTTCAGGCCCTGCTCCATGCCGTACGCGGCGATCACGCGATCCATCAGCTGCTTGGAGCAGGCATAGATCCAGCGCGGCTTGTTGATCGGGCCGCAGACGAGCGACGAGGTCTCGGGGTCGAACTCGGCATCCGGGCACATTCCGTACACCTCGGAGGTCGAGGGAAAGACGAGGTGCTTCTTGTACTTGACCGCGGCCCGGACGATCGGCAGGTTGGCCTCGAAGTCGAGCTCGAAGACGCGCAGCGGCTCGCGCACGTAGGTCGCCGGCGTCGCGATCGCGACCAAGGGAAGGATCACGTCGCACTTGCGGATGTTGTACTCGACCCATTCCTTGTTGATCGTGATGTCGCCCTCGAAGAAGCGCATCCGCTCGTGCCGGACCATGTCGCCGAGCCGGTCGGCCGACATATCCATGCCGTAGACCTCCCAGTCGGTGCTCTGCAGGATGCGCTGCGTCAGGTGGTGTCCGATGAAGCCGTTGACGCCGAGGATCAGGACTTTTTTCATGGGTGGTGTGCGGCGCGCTGCGCCTCCAGCAAGCCGGCCAGCTGCTCTGCCGACACCGGATCGAGGCCGTGCAGCAGGGTGCGAACGTCGATGCGACCTCCGTCGCCGCAAACGGCGATGATGCGACCGCCCGCGACGTTCAGGCCGGGACCGGAGCCGGCCGGAAGCGAGGCGCTGCGCGGCCCCGCGAGGCGAGCCGCAGCGATGACCAGTCGCATCCCGGCGAGCTCGGTGAATGCGCCGGGGTAAGGAGGCGCCACGGCCCTGATCAGGTTGTAGACCTGGGCCGCGTGCTGCGACCAGTCGATGCGACCGTCCTCGGGCGTGCGCGCGCCGAAGTAGCTGCCGCTGGCCAGGTCGTTGGGCCGGCGCGGCGGATGGCGGGCGATGATGGCGGGCAGGCTGCGCCAGAGCACCTGCTCCGCGGCGACGGTCACTTTGTCGAACACCTGTGCTGCCGTGTCGTCGGGAAGGATCGGGACCGCGGCCTGGTCGACGATGTCGCCAGCGTCGGGCTTGGCGACCATCAGGTGCAGCGTCGCTCCGGTTTCGGTTTCGCCGTGCAGCACGGCCCAGTTGACGGGCGCCCGGCCGCGATAGCGCGGCAGCAGCGAGCCGTGCACGTTGAACGCGCCGTCGGGCGCCAGGGCGAGCACGGCGACGGGCAGGACGCTGCGAAAGTAGAACGAGAAGATCAGGTCGGGGCGCGTGCGCCCGACCGCCGCGGCGAGCTCATCGTCGGTCGCGTCTTCGGCGTACAGGCAAGGAAGGCCGAGCTCGGCCGCCGTGTCCGAGACGCGTTGGAACCACAGCGTCTCGCCCGGCGCGTCGCGATGCGTCACGACCAGGGCGACCTCGACCCCGCGCGCGCAGGCGACGCGCAAGCAGCGGTCGCCGACGTTCGAATAGGCGAAGACGACGGCCCTCACGCCGCCGCCTCGACGGCATGCGTTGCCGATTGCTCGAGCACGGCACTGATCCGGTAGCGCGGCCGGTTGCGCACCTCCTGCTGGATGCGACCGACGTATTCGCCCATCAGGCCGACCCCGAACAGCGTGATGCCGGTCAGGAAGAACTGCAGCGCGAACAGCGTGAAGACCCCCTCGACCTCGGCGCCGAACAGGAAGCGCCGCGCCAGGAGCAGGAGGAACAGGGCTCCCGAGAAGAGCGACAGGACGATGCCGATCGCCGAGAACCACTGCAGCGGAACGATCGAAAATCCCGTCACGAGGTCGAAGTTCAGGCGGATCAGCCGGTACAGCGAATACTTCGACTCGCCGGCGCGCCGCGGCTCGTGTTCGACCTCGATCTCGGTCGGCGTCGCGGCGAAGGTGTAGGCGAGCGCGGGGATGAAGGTGTTCACCTCGCGGCAGGCGTTGAGCGTGTCGACGAGGGCGCGGTCGTAGGCGCGCAGCATGCAACCCTGGTCGGTCATGCGGATCCGCGTGATGCGCTCGCGCAACCCGTTCATCAGGCGCGAGGCGACGCGCCGGAAAACGCTGTCGTTGCGCTGGCGCCGGATCGTGCCGACGTAGTCGTGGCCGCTTTCGATGGCGGCGATCAGCCTGGGGATTTCCTCGGGCGGGTTCTGCAGGTCGGCATCGAGCGTGACCGCCATGCGCCCGCGCACGTGCTCGAAGCCGGCGAGGATCGCCATGTGCTGGCCGAAGTTGCCGTTGAAGAGGATGACGCGAGTGGTGTCGGGGCGCTTGCGAAACTGCGCCGCGAGCAGCTGCGTCGAGCCGTCGCTGCTTCCGTCGTTGACGAAGATGATCTCGTACGGCTTGCCGAGAGCGTCGAGCACCGGATACAGGCGCTCGAACAACGACGGCAGGACCTCTTCCTCGTTGAACACGGGGATCACGACCGACACCGTCGGATGGGCTACGAAAGCAGGCGTTTGCATGAGCGGGCAAGGCAGACACAGACGCGTTCGACGTCGCTCGAACGCATCGAGGGAAACAGTGGGAGTGTAAGAATCGCGCGGCCGATCCGTTCGGCGTTCGGCAGCATCCCCTCCCGCCAGCCGAGCGACCCGTAGTAGGAAAAGGTGTGCACCGCCGGGTAGTGCACCCCGGTGCCGATGCCGGCGTCGCGCATCTCCTGCATGAGCGCGGCGCGCCCGCCTGAAAGTCGCTCCGCGGGGACAAGCACCTGGAACATGTGCCAGTTCGTCGTCGCGCCCTTCTCGTCGCGTTCAAGTGGCAGCTCGATGCCGAGCGACTCGAGCCCGGCCTGCGCCGCGGCCTCGAAATAGCGCTGCGCGAGCTCGGCGCGCCGCGCCGTGATCTCGCCGAGCCGGGCCAGCTGGCCGATGCCGATGGCGGCGTTGATGTCGCTCAGGTTGAACTTGCCGCTCGGCACCAGCACGTCCATGCCGTCGACGCCCGACCGCACCACACCCTGCAGGCGGAGCGGCTCCGCGCGCTCAGCCTCTTCGGCCGATGCCATCACCAGACAGCCGCCCTCGGCGCACGTGACGTTCTTGTTGGCCTGGAAGCTGAAACTGACGAGGTCGCCGAAGCTGCCGATGCGCCGGCCCTGCCAGCGGGAATCGATCGCCTGGGCGGCATCCTCGACAACGCGCAGGCGCCGCCTGGCGGCGATGGCGTAGAGCCGGTCCATGTCGACCGGAAGCCCCGCCAGGTAGACCGGCATCAGCGCGCGCGTTCGCGGCGTGACGGCAGCCTCGACCGCGGACAGGTCGATGTTGCGGGTCAGCGGATCGACGTCGACGAAGACCGGGCGCGCGCCGACCGCGACGATCGCGTTGGCGGTCGCGACCCAGGTGATCGGAGTCGTGATGACCTCGTCCCCGGGACCGATGCCGGCCAGGCGCAGCGCCACCTCCATCGTCGCCGAGCCGTTGGCGAAGGCGCGCACCGCACGCC
>DATMGW010000402.1:0-3153 GCA_035555295.1 Caldimonas sp. | reverse complement strand
AGATCCCGATCATCGCCGACGACTTCGTCGACCGCGAGTTCGGCTCGGGCTGCGTCAAGATCACCGGCGCGCACGACTTCAACGACTACGCCTGCGCGCTGCGCCACGGCATCCCGCTGATCACGATCTTCACGCTCGACGCCAAGATCAACGAGGCCGGTCCGGCGGCGTATCGCGGCCTCGACCGCTACGACGCGCGCAACGCGGTGCTGCGCGACCTCGAGGCGCAAGGCTTCCTCGAAAAGGCGGTGCCGCACAAGCACGCCGTGCCGGTCTGCGTGCGTACTGGCGAGGTCGTCGAGCCGATGCTGACCGACCAGTGGTTCGTCGCGATGACCCGGCCCGGGCGCGACGGAACGACGATCGCCGGCAAGGCGATCGCCGCGGTCGAGAGCGGCGCCGTGAAGTTCTTTCCGGCGCAATGGGTCAACACCTACAACCAGTGGATGAAGAACATCCAGGACTGGTGCATCTCGCGCCAGCTCTGGTGGGGGCACCAGATCCCGGCCTGGTACGGCGAGGGCGGCGAGCTGTTCGTCGCGAAGAGCGAGGACGAGGCGCACCGCAAGGCCGAAGCCCGCGGCTACAGCGGCGCCCTGACGCGCGACGCCGACGTCCTCGACACCTGGTACTCGTCGGCGCTCGTCCCCTTCTCCTCGCTCGGCTGGCCGAAGGAGACCACGGAGCTCGCGCTGTTTCTGCCTTCGTCGGTGCTCGTCACCGGCTACGACATCATCTTCTTCTGGGTCGCCCGAATGATCATGATGACGCTGCAGTTCACCGGCCGCGTCCCGTTCCACGACGTCTACATCCACGGCTTGGTCCGCGACGCACAGGGCAAGCGGATGAGCAAGTCGGAAGGCAACGTGCTCGACCCGGTCGACCTCATCGACGGTATCGCCCTCGAGCCGCTGCTCGAAAAGCGGGCGACGGGACTGCGCCGGCCCGAGACGGCGCCGCGCATCAGGAAAGACACGGCTGCCGAATTCCCGAACGGCATCCCCGGCTTCGGCGCCGATGCTTTGCGCTTCACCTTCTGCTCGCTGGCGAGCCTGGGGCGCAACGTCAATTTCGATGCGAAGCGTTGCGAGGGCTACCGCAACTTCTGCAACAAGCTCTGGAACGCGACGCGCTTCGTCCTCATGAACTGCGAGGGCAAGGACTGCGGCCTCGCCGAGCACACGAAGGCCGAATGCGCTCCGGGCCAGCCGTTCCACAACTACCTGAGCTTCTCGCCGGCCGATCGCTGGATCACCGGCGAGCTGCAGCGCGTCGAGGCGGCCGTCGAGCAGGGCTTCGCCGAGTACCGGCTCGACACCGTCGCGAACGCGATCTATTCGTTCGTCTGGGACGAGTACTGCGACTGGTACCTCGAGATCGCCAAGGTGCAGCTGCAGTCCCAGAGCGCCGCGGAGCAGCGCGCGACCCGGCGCACGCTGCTGCGCGTGCTCGAGACGGTGCTGAGG
Source organism: Caldimonas sp. (assembly GCA_035555295.1). Classification (GTDB taxonomy): domain Bacteria; phylum Pseudomonadota; class Gammaproteobacteria; order Burkholderiales; family Burkholderiaceae_C; genus Schlegelella_A. The sequence continues at coordinate 1,687 of DATMGW010000402.1, read as the reverse complement.
CTGCTCCATCCGATCGCACCCTTCATCACCGCCGAGCTGTGGGAGCGCGTCGCGCCGGTCGCCGGCCGCAAGACGGGCGACAGCGGGAACGGGATCGTCGTGGCGGCGTATCCGAAGGCGCAGCTCGAACGCGTGGACGCGCAGGCCGACGCCTGGGTCGGGACGCTGAAGGCGGTGGTCGGTAGCTGCCGCAACTTGCGCAGCGAGATGAACCTGCCGCCGGGCGAGCGCGTTCCGTTGCGCGCCGCCGGCGACCGCGACTTCATCGTCGCGGCGACGCCGCTGTTGAAGGCGCTGGCACGTATCTCGGAAGTCACCGTGTACGACGACGACGCCGCGTTCGCCGAAGCGACGCGCGATTCGCCGGTCGCCGTCGCCGGGGCGACGCGGATTGCCCTGCATATCGAGATCGACCGCGCCGCCGAGATCGCTCGCCTGACCAAGGAGATCGATCGCCTTGCGGCCGAAATCGCCAAGGCTCAGGCGAATCTCAACAACGAGAGTTTTCTCTCGCGCGCTAGACCCGGCGTCGTCGATCAGTTCAAGAAGCGCGTCGCCGACCTCACGGCGACCATGACGCGGCTTCGAGACCAGCGAGACCGCCTGGAATCGTCGCGCTGAAATCGCGCGCGCTGCGCGGCACGAAGTCGAGCAGCTCGTCGATCCGGCGCGCCACCGCCCAGGCGCTGCGCTGGCGCGATTCGCGCGTCGTCGCGGCAAGGCGCGGCGTCACCTGCAGCGTCTCGATGCCGTGCAGCGGCCGGTCGGTATCGAGCGCGCCTGGCTCGACGCTGTCGAGCCAGGCCGCGGCGATGCGCCCGCTCTTCAGGGCCGCGGCCAGCGCGTGCTCATCGAAGAGGCCGGAGTGCGCCGTGCTCACAAGCACCTGATTCGGCTTGCAATAGGGAAGGAAGCGATCGCCGAGCAGGCCGTGATAGCGAGTGAAGTAGCCGAGCTGGACGCTGAGCACGTCGGCACGCTCGACGAGCTCGCGCAGGCTTGCCGGGGTGACCTGCCAGAGCGCCCAGACGCTTTCGCTCGCGTGCAGGGCCGGGTCGTAGCCGATGATCCGGGCGCCGAAGCCCGACAGCAGCTGAGCGATCGAGCGCGCAGCCGGCGGCATGCCGATGAGCCCGATCGTCGCGCCGCCGAGTTCGCGGCCGGCCATCGAGCCGTCGGCGTTGCGCACCGGGACGCGGCGCAGCAGCGAGAGCATGGCGCCGATCGTGAACTCGGCTTCAGCGCGCGCGCTCGACGTCAGGCTGCGCACGACCTCGACGCGACGCCGCTCGCACGCCTCGAGATCGATGTTCTCGGCACCGGCGCTGACCCGGCCCAGGGCGCGCAGCACCGGAGCGAAATCGAGCGTCTCGGTGTCGATGGTCACCGAGGCCGGAACGATCGCGCTGCGCACGTTGTAGAGCGCGCGCCGGAATTCGCGCGGCTCGTGGGCGAGCTCGGGCGCATGACGCACGCTGTGACGCGAGCCGAGCCAATGCATGACATCGGATTCGAGCGTATCGACGACGAGCAGATCCATCGGAGATATAGCGGTGGAGCGGAGGGGGCGAGGGTCGCGTGCCAGAATTCGCGCGGGACTTCGGGGCGATTGTAAGTAGATGTTTGTCAGACACGCGATCTTTCCGGTGGCCGGGCTCGGCACCCGCTTCCTGCCGGCGACCAAGGC
>DATMGW010000401.1:0-3231 GCA_035555295.1 Caldimonas sp. | reverse complement strand
TGCCGATCGCGCCCAAGCTCGGCCACGATGTCGTGAAGAACTTCTCGCAAGTCGTCGTGCAGCACCTCGCGAAGACGATCCCGCAGCGCTTCGTCGCCAAGAGCGGAGGTGCCAATCGGGTCGGCAGGATCTTCGTCGACTACCTGCGCAACGGCCACGGCCAGACGACCGCCGCCGCGTTCTCGGCCCGCTCGCGCCCGGGGCTCGGCGTGTCGATGCCGGTCGCGTGGGAGCAGCTCACGGCACTCAAGAGCGCGGCGCAATGGAGCATTGCCACCGCGCGCGAATACCTGAGCTTCCAGACCGGCGATCCGTGGTTCGCCTACTGGACATCGAAACAGTCCCTCGCCGCCGCAATGAAGATGTTCGGGCTGCGCCCGCCGCCCGTCGAGGCTTCCAAGCAACGCTCGGGGTGACAAGGAACGGCGATTGCCCTTAAGCTGCGCGTCCGCCAAGCAGGGGCCCGCGGGCCGCGAGGCGCTTCAGGAGTCGGTATGGCTGCGCGTTCGATCGCCTCGCTTTCCCTTTCTTTCGGTCTCGTCTCGATCCCCGTCAAGCTCTATTCGGCGACCGAAAGTTCGGCCGCAGTCCGCTTCAACATGCTGTCCAAGGACGGCTCGCGCCTGAAGCAGCAATACATCTCCGAGAAGGACCAGAGCGTCGTCGAGCGCGCCGACATGGTCAAGGGCTACGAATTCGAGAACGGCCAGTTCGTTCTCTTCACTCCCGACGAGCTGAAGGCACTGCAGGAGAGCCCGAGCCAGACGATCGACATCGTCGCCTTCATTCCCGACAAGGCGATCGATCCGATCTTCTACGACAAGGCGTACTTCCTCGCCCCCGACAAGCGTGGCGCCAAGCCGTACAACCTGCTCATGGAGGCGATGCGGCAAAGCGGCCGCTGCGCCCTCGCCAAGTGGGCCTGGAAGGCCAAGCAGTACGTCGTCCAGGTGCGCCCGGCCGAAGGAGGCCTGGTCCTGCAGCAGCTGCTCTATGCCGACGAAGTGCGCTCGATGAAGGATCTCGACATCGAGAAGGCGACCATCTCGCCGGCCGAGCTGAAGCTGGCGATGCAGCTGATCGAGCAGATCTCCGAAGACACCTACGACCCGACGATGTTCGAGGACGAGGAGAAGAAGCGCATCCTCGCCGCCATCGACGAAAAGATCGCCGGCAAGCAGATCGTCGCCGCCGAGCACGTCGCGCCGGCGAGCGGTGCGCAGGTGATCGATCTGATGGAAGCGCTGCGCGCGAGCCTGGGCACGCGCGGCGGCGCGAAGGCCAAGGCAGCGCCGGCGAAAGCCGCTGCCGTCGCAGCACCGGCCGAGCCGGCCAGGGAGCGCAAGGGCGTGAAGCGCGCGCAGAAGGTCGAGGAAACAACTGCGCCCGCCCGCGTGCGGGCGAAGAAGTGACGAGCCGGACGGAGCCCGCCACCTACACGATACGCAGCATCCAGGAGATGCTGGGCCTTTCGCGCGGCGTCATCTCCGGTCTGATCGCTTCCGGCTTCGTCGCGCCGGGCCGCGGCAAGCGGAACGAATACCGCTTCACGTTCCAGGACGTCGTCCTGTTGCGCACGGCCGTCGAGCTGCAGGCGGCGCGGATCTCGCCGCGCAAGATCCTGAGCGCGCTACGCCGCCTGAAGGCGACGCTTCCCGCCGAGCTGCCGCTGACCGGGCTGCGTATCAGCGCGGTGGGCAACGACGTCACCGTGCGCGACGGCCGCTCGCAGTGGCAGGCCGAGTCGGGCCAGCTGCTCATGGATTTCGAGCTCGCGCCGGCAAAGGGCAGCGTCGCCTTTCTGCCGCGCGCGCCCACACCGCAGCGCGCGCCTGACCCTGCGCCCGCAGGTCACGACGACGCCGCCGCCGTCTTCAGCCGCGGCGAGGCGCTCGAGCCGAGCAATCGTCGCGCCGCCGAAGCGGCGTATCGCAAGGCACTCGAGCTCGACCCCGACTACGCCGATGCGTATCTGAACCTCGGCGCGTTGCTCTGCGAATCGCAACGCTTCGGCGAGGCCGTGGCGCTCTACGACAAGGCCCTGCACCGCCTGCCCGACGAAGCGTTGCTCCACTTCAACCGCGCCGTCGCCCTTGAGGACCAGGGCAAGGCGAGCGACGCGCTTGCCAGCTACGACACGAGCCTGCGCCTCTCGCCCGATCTCGCCGACGCCCACTACAACGCGGCGCGTCTGCACGAGCAGCTCGGCGACGCGAAGAAGGCGGTGCGCCATTTCAGCGCCTATCGGCGCCTGCAGCGGCCGCGCTGAGGGCCGGGACGCGGCGAACGATCGACAATGGCTCGATGAGTCGACTCTTCGAGCCTTTCCAGATCGGCGGGCTTCGCCTCGCCAACCGCATCGTCATCGCGCCGATGTGCCAGTACTCGGCCCGCGAAGGGTCGGCGGGCGACTGGCACCTGATCCATCTCGGACATCTGGCGATCTCGGGCGCGGGCCTCCTGATCGTCGAGGCGACGGCGGTCTCGGCCGAGGGCCGAATCACGCCTGCGGACCTCGGCCTGTACAGCGATACGAACGAAGCGGCGCTCGCTCGCGTGCTCGACGCCGTTCGCGCGAACTCGCCGATCAGGATCGGCATGCAGCTCGCGCACGCCGGGCGCAAGGCATCGAGCCGCGCGCCCTGGGAAGGCGGCAAGCAGATCCGCCTCGGCGAGCCCGGCGCCTGGCAGGCCGTCGCACCCTCCGCCGTGCCGCATTCGCCGGCGGAAGACGCGCCCCTCGCGCTCGACGCCGCGGGCCTGCAACGCGTGCGCGACGAGTTCGCCCGAGCCGCGCAGCGCGCCGCGCGGCTCGGCCTGGACGGCCTCGAGATCCACGCGGCGCACGGCTATCTGCTGCACCAGTTCCTCTCGCCGATCGCCAACAAGCGCGACGACGCGTACGGCGGCAACCTCGAGAACCGGATGCGCTTTCCGCTCGAGGTCTTCGATGCGGTGCGCGCCGCGTTTCCTGCCGACAAGCCCGTCTGGGCGCGCATCTCGGCGACCGACTGGGTGCCCGGCGGCTGGGACATCGACGGCACGCTCGCCCTGTCGCACGCGCTCAGGGCGCGCGGCTGCGCCGCCATCCACGTCTCGAGCGGCGGCGTCTCGCCGCAACAGGCGATCAAGCCGGGCCCCGGCTTCCAGGTGCCGTTCGCGCGGCGCGTCAAGGAAGCGATCGGGCTGCCGACGATCGCCGTCGGGCTCATCACCGAGCCCGAGCAGGCC
>DATMGW010000400.1:0-2394 GCA_035555295.1 Caldimonas sp. | reverse complement strand
CCTTGGGCGCTTGACCGTCGGCGATGGGCCGCTGAGTTGCCATACGGAACCGTCCGATGGCCGGCTCTGGACGGCCATATTCGGTCAGTTACGATGGTCCGGTTTAGAGGCACCCGGTCGTGGAAGGCGACCGGCGACGAGCCAGCACAACGGCTATCTCCCGACGGCGGCCGGCATTCTCGTTAGGTCGCCCATGGGAATTCTGCCGAGGTTCCCGGCCATGGGCCCAGGAATGGGTGGGCGCGACGGCGGCATGTCCGGTGTCGGCCGTGCCGGCGACGTCGAAGGGGAGCCGCCGCAACATGGCGCGGTGTTCGTCGGCGTGCCGCCGCCCGATTCCGACGACTCGCCCGATCCGCTGAAGGCCCACAGCAGCGCGAGCCCGACCAGCGCCACACCGACCACTGCCGCGGTTGTGTCGTCGCGGTCCCGCCCAGGCGGCGACTGGTGCAACATGGCCGAGAGGTTTTCGTTCGCCTTGTGCGCGACCCGCGGGTCGGGGCTGAGGGTCGCCTTCACGAAGAGCGAGCGGGCGCGCTGCATGTCGCGCGGCACTCCTTTGCCGTCCGCGTAAAGGGAGCCGAGGTTGAGCTGCGCGAATCCGTCGCCCTTGCTCGCCGCCCGCTCGAGCCAGTAAACGGCTGCGCGGTAGTCGGGGCCGCGGCCGCCGAGGCCGTTCATATAGCCCTCGCCGAGAGATTCCTCGGCCGAAGCGTTGCCGCGGTTTGCAGCCTCGAGGAACCATCGCACGGCATCGCCTTCGCTGCGCGGGGTGCCATCGCCGTTGCGCACGAGCCATCCGAGCTGGTACATCGCGAACGTGTCTCCGTGCTCGGCGGCTTTGCGGAACCACTTGGCTGCCTCGGCGCGGTTGCGCGCCACGCCGTCGCCGTCGTAGGCCATCGAGGCGACGAGCACCTGCGCGGGCACGATGTCGGCCTTCGCGGCCTCAAGCGCCCAACCGTAGGCCGCGCGGGGATCGGGTGTGACGCCCGTGCCGGCAATCAACATCCGCGCAAGCTCGAGCTGCGCCTGTGCGTGCCCGTGCTCCGCCGCCTGCTGCATCCAGCCGGCGGCGTCGTGTGCGTCCTTGGGCAGGCCGAGCCCGTCGCGCGACATGGACGATAGCCGGTACATCGCGTCGGCCGATCCCTGGCGCGCGGCTTCGACGTACCACTTTGCCGCCAGCGCTGTGTCCTGGCTCACGCCGTTGCCAGTGAAGTAGCCCCAACCGAGCACCACAGCCAGAGCGCCGTTGCTAAACCCCGCGTCGGCGGCCCGCCGCGCCCAGCGTACGGCTTCCGCGTAGCGCGGCGGCGTCGCATCGAGCGCGAGCTGCGTGAAACCCGCATACCCGAGGGTCACGCCGCCGTCGATGGCGCGGTGGTACAGGCGCGCCGCCTCGATCGCGTCACGCGGTACGCCGGCACCGTCCTCGTAGAGACTGCCGAGGTTGTAAGCCGCCACCGCCACGCCGGCGCTTGCGGCTTCGCGGTACAGGCTCCCGGCCGTCTCGTAGCTCTGCGGCACGCCCAGCCCGTTCGCGCTGAGCACGCCCAGCCCGAACGCGCCCCAGGCATTGCCGGCTTGACGCGCTGCGGTGAACTGCTGGGCCGCTTCCGCGTAGCGTTCCGCCATCCTCAGCATCTGGCCGTAGAGGTACTGGTAGCGGGGCCGCACGGGCCGTGCCTCCGCCGCCTGCGCGCACACGCGCAACGCCTCGCCGAGACTGACTTCGTTGAGTTCCGCGCGCGGGCCGCTGTACTGCGGGTCGGACGGCGACGCGGCGACCGCGTCGCAGCGGCGCGCGATGTCGTCGTTGGCGGGGGCGAATGCCGCGCCGGCCGCCAGAGCTGACAGCGGCGCCTGCACGACGAGCGCAAGCGAGGTCAGGGTCGCGACGAACGATCGATAGGCGCGCATGCGTGACCTCCTTGCCGAACCAGGCCAAGGCGTGACGATGCGCCTGAAACCGCCGCGGACACAAGTGGGATTTCGCCGAGCGCCGGCGGCGGCCCGAGGCGCGAAATGCGCGAAGCGATCGAGCCTCGTCGACCCCGGCTCCGTCGTCGGTGAACGACGGCTATTCGACGCCGAATCCGAAGATGTGAGCGACGGCTTGGGGTCGGTATTGACCCTTCGATGGGCGGCGCAGGCCGGCGGCTCTACGTCTCATAGCCGACCTTCGTGCGTCGAAGGCAGCTTCGGCTCACCTATCGGACGTTCAGAAGCGTCCGTCGATTCGCGGTTCTCGGCCATCTGCTGACGGTCGACCTCACCGGGCGAATGCCCGGATCAAACTGGCTGCTGATGTTCGAATTTGACCAGCTGAATATCGTCGGCTGCGGAAGGCAGCCGGTGATGGTCTTCGGGGCAGCAGACCAGCAGACCGCT
>DATMGW010000399.1:0-10260 GCA_035555295.1 Caldimonas sp. | reverse complement strand
CCGGGGCGCACGCCATTCCGCTGTCGAGCGCTTCGAACACGTCGCCCTTGGTGACGCGGCCGCCGCGACCGGTGCCCTGAACTGCACCGACCGGAATATCGAGCTCGGCCATCAGCTTGGCGGCCGCCGGCATGGCGACCTCGCTCTTCGTCTCGGCGCGCGCCGCGACTTGCGGCGACACGCCCGGCGTCTCGCCCAGCGCGGGCTCGGCCTCGGGGACGCTGCGTATCTGCATCGCCCCCGATACCGACTCTTCGCCTTCAGTGTCGATCTTGGCGATCACCTCTTCGCTGATGCAGCTGTCGCCGTCGTTCTTGATGACTTGCGCGAGCACGCCGGCGGCCGGTGCCGGAACCTCGAGCACCACCTTGTCGGTCTCGATCTCGATCAAGATCTCGTCCATCTCGACCGCCTCGCCGGGCTTCTTCTTCCACTGCAGCAGCGTCGCTTCCGCCACCGACTCCGCTAGCTGCGGAACCTTCACTTCGATCAGTGCCATCTTGTTGTCTGCCTGTTGCTTCGGACGTTCGCTTCGGTCGATCGACGTTCAGGCGATCACTTGGTGAGGACAAAGCCCTTGAGCTTGGCGAACGCCTGCTCGAGCAGCGCTTTCTGCTGCTCCTGGTGCAGATGCGCATAACCGACCGCGGGCGACGACGAAGGCGCACGCCCGGCGTAGCCGAGGCGCTGCCCCTCGGTCATGTTCTCGTGGATGTAGTGCTGGACGAAGAACCACGCGCCCTGGTTCTGCGGTTCGTCCTGACACCAGACGACCTCGGCCAGGTTCGGGTACTTCTTCAGCTCCGCCGCGAACGCCTTGTGCGGAAACGGGTAGAGCTGCTCGACGCGGATGATCGCCACGTCGGCGTTCTTTCTCTCGCCACGCGCCCGTACCAGGTCGTAGTAGACCTTGCCCGAGCAGGCGATGACACGCTTGACCCGCTCGGCATTCACCTCAGTGCCCTGCTCGCCGATCACGGTCTTGAACTCGCCCTTGGTGAAGTCGGTGAGCGGCGAGCTGGCGTCCTTGGCGCGCAGCAGCGACTTCGGCGTCATGATGATCAGGGGCTTGCGGAACATGCGCACCATCTGCCGGCGCAGCACGTGGAAGATCTGGCTCGCCGAGGTCGGCTGCACAACCTGCATGTTGTTGTCGGCCGAGAGCTGCATGAAGCGCTCGAGGCGCGCCGACGAGTGCTCCGGGCCCTGCCCTTCGTAGCCGTGCGGCAGCATCAGCGTCAGCCCGTTGGCGCGACCCCACTTCACCTCGCCCGAAGCGATGAACTGGTCGATGACGACTTGGGCGCCGTTCGCGAAATCGCCGAACTGCGCTTCCCAGATGACGAGCGTGTTCGGCTCGGCGCTGGCGTAGCCGTACTCGAAGCCGAGCACCGCCTCCTCGGAAAGCAGCGAATCGATGACGACGAACGGCGCCTGCCCTTCGGCGACGTGCTGCAGCGGCGTGTAGGTGCCTTCGTCCCACTTCTCGCGGTTCTGGTCGTGCAGGACGGCGTGACGGTGCGTGAAGGTGCCGCGCGCCGAGTCCTCGCCCGACAGCCGCACCGCGTAGCCGCTCGCGACCAGCGACGCGAACGCGAGGTGCTCGCCCATGCCCCAGTCGACGCGCGCCTCGCCGCGGCCCATCGCCGCCCGGTCGGCCAGCACCTTCTCGACGAGCGGGTGCACCTTGAAGTTGGAAGGCACGGTCGTGATGCGCTCGGCCAGACGCTTGATCTCGGTCACCGGCAGCGCCGTGTCGGCCGCATCGGTCCACTTCTTGCCGAGGAAGGGCGACCAGTCGACCGCGTACTTGCTCTTGTAGTTGGTGAGCACCGGGTCGTAGCTGCTCTTGCCGGCGTCGAGGGCAGCCCGTATCGACTTGACCAGCGCGTCGGGACCGTCGGCCTGCAGGACGCCCTGCGCCACCAGCTTGTCGCCGTAGATCTTGCGCGTCCCGGGGTGCGCAGCGATCTTCTTGTACATCAGCGGCTGCGTCATCGCCGGCGTGTCCTGCTCGTTGTGGCCGAGCTTGCGGAAGCAGACGATGTCGACGACGACGTCCTTGTTGAAGTCCTGCCGGTAGTCGAGCGCGATCTGGCTGCAAAGGACGACCGCCTCCGGGTCGTCGCCGTTGACGTGCAGCACAGGCGCCTCGATCATCTTGACGACGTCGGTGCAATAAAGCGTCGAGCGCGAGTCGCGCGGGTCGGAGGTGGTGAAGCCGATCTGGTTGTTGATGACGACGTGGACCGTGCCGCCGGTGTAGTAGCCGCGCGTCTGCGCCAGCGCCAGCGTCTCCATGACGACGCCCTGCCCGGCGAAGGCTGCGTCGCCGTGGACGATGACCGGAAGGACGCTGTCGCCTTCCTGGTCGCCGCGTCGGTCGAGCCGGGCCTTGACGGAGCCCTCGACGACCGGATTGACGATTTCCAGGTGCGACGGGTTGAACGACAGGCTCAGGTGCACCGGGCCGCCGCCGGTCGTGATGTCGCTGGAGAAGCCCTGGTGATACTTGACGTCGCCCGAGGGCAGGCTTTCCGGCGCCGTGTGGTCGAACTCGGCGAACAGGTCCTTGGGCATCTTGCCGAGCGTGTTGACGAGCACGTTGAGGCGCCCGCGGTGCGCCATGCCGATGACGATCTCCTGCACGCCCTTGGTGCCGGCGCGCTGCACGAACTCGTCCATCGAGGCGATGAAGCTCTCGCCGCCCTCGAGCGAGAAGCGCTTCTGGCCGACGTACTTCGTATGCAGGTAGCGCTCGAGGCCCTCGGCCGAGGTCAGGCGATCGAGGATGTGCAGCTTCTGCTCCGCCGAAAAGCTCGGCTTGGAGCGGATCGTCTCGAGCCGCTCCTGCCACCAGCGCTTCTCGGTCGGCTCCGTGATGTGCATGTACTCGGCGCCGATCGTGCCGCAGTAGGTCTCGCGCAGGGCCTGGACGATCTCGCGCAGCGTCATGTGCTCGGCCGTCGAGAAGTAGGTGTTCGTGGCGCTGAACACCATGTCCATGTCGGCCTCGGTGAGGTCGTAGAACGCCGGCTCGAGCTCGGGGATCTTCGGCCGCTCGGTCCGCTTCAGCGGGTCGAGGTCGGCCCAGCGCGACCCGAGCACGCGGTACGCGGCGATCAGCGACTGAACGTGAACCTGCTTGCGCGCGATCGCCAGGTCCTCGCTCGACGCGCGGTTGCCGAAGGCGTTGGCCTTGGCGCGCTGTGCGAACGATTCGACGACCGGAGCGTGCGCCACGTCGCGGCCGGTCGAGCCGTCGGTCGCGGGGACGTTCTGCAGCGCGTCGAAGTAGGCCCGCCACTTGTCGGGAACGGAGCCCGGGTTGTCGAGCCAGGACTCGTACAACTCCTCAACGTACGGCGCATTACCGCCGAACAGGTACGAGTTCGCCCTGTATTCCTGCATCATCTCGCTCACCTCTCGCGCCGGTTTCCGGCGCTGCAGTGGGTTGAAAACCTTCCGCGCCCCGGCTCTACCGGCTCACGGATTGCGACCTGCTCAAGTCACGCTCGACTGTAGCACCGGCCTCTCGCTGCCGAGCGACACGGCGCGCAAGACCGTGATCCTTCACACCGTCTGGAGCAGACGCCGGCGCGCTTCCTGGTACTCGCGCCCGAGGCGCTCGACGAGCTGACGTGCCGGGACGATCTGCTTGACGGCGCCGATGCCCTGGCCCGAGCCCCATATGTCTTTCCAGGCCTTCCCCTTGGAGCCCTCGCTGCCGCCGAAGCTCATCTTGCTCGGGTCGCTCACCGGAAGGTTATCGGGATCGAGCCCGGCATCGCGGATCGAGCGCTTCAGGTAGTTGCCGAGCACGCCGGTGAAGAGATTCGAGTAGACGATGTCGTCCGAGGTACCTTCGACGATCGCCTGCTTGTAGGCGTCCGGAGCGCGTGCCTCGTCGGTGGCAATGAAGGCCGACCCGATGTAGGCAAAGTCTGCACCCATCGCCTGAGCGGCGAGGACGGCACTGCCGCTCGCGATCGCGCCCGAGAGCGCGAGAGGCCCGTCGAACCACTCGCGGATCTCGGCGACCAGCGCGAACGGGCTCTTCACTCCGGCGTGACCACCGGCGCCGGCGGCGACGGCGATCAGGCCGTCGGCGCCCTTTTCGATCGCCTTCTTCGCGAAGCCGTTGTTGATGATGTCGTGCAGGACGATTCCGCCCCAGCCGTGCACCGCGTCGTTGACGTCGGTGCGCGCGCCGAGCGAGGTGATGACGATCGGCACCTCGTACTTCGCGCACACGCCCATGTCGTGCTCGAGGCGGTCGTTGCTCCTGTGCACGATCTGGTTGATGGCAAAGGGCACGGCGGGGCGATCGGGATGGTCGCGGTTCCACGCGGCGAGGGTCTCGGTGATCTCGGCGAGCCACTCGTCGAGTTGCTCGGCCGGCCGGGCGTTGAGCGCCGGCATCGCGCCGACGATTCCCGCGGTGCACTGGGCGATGACGAGCTTCGGGTTGCTGATGATGAAAAGCGGCGCGCCGATGATCGGCAGTGGCAGGGAGCGGAGAACGGGAGGCAGCGGCATCGGGTCTTTCTGCGGATTCGGTGGCGGCAGCGCCGCCGTCAGAACGCTTCGAGTGCCATTGCCGTGACGCTCTCGGCACCGTCGACGATTGCGTCGCGCAGGCCCGGCGCCTTGCTCAACAGGTGCTCTGCGTAGAAGCGCGCCGTCGCGACCTTGGCCTGGAGGAAGGCGGTGTCGCCCTCGCCCGCGGCGAGCTGGCGCTCGGCGGCGAGCAGCGCGCGCGCCATCTGCCAGCCGGCCATGACGTTGCCGGCGAGCATGAGGTAGGTCACCGAGCCGGCGAAGACCGCGTTCGGGTTGCCTTTGCTTTCGCGCGCGACAAACTCGACGACCTGCTCGAAGGCAACCCGCGCCGCGGCCAGGCGGATGCGCATCGAACGTGCCGCGGCGCTGGCGCTCTTGCCGAGCTCGGCCTCGGTCGCTGCAACCTGCGCGGCCACTCCCCGAGCGACGCGGCCGCCGTCGCGCGCGGTCTTGCGCCCGACCAGGTCGTTCGCCTGGATCGCCGTCGTTCCTTCGTAGATCGTCAGGATGCGGGCGTCCCGCAGGTACTGCGCCGCGCCGGTCTCCTCGATGAAGCCCATCCCGCCGTGCACCTGCACGCCGAGGCTCGCGACCTCGATGCTCATCTCGGTGCTGTAGCCCTTGACGAGCGGCACCATGAATTCGTAGAACGCCTGGTGTTCCTTCCGCGTCTGCGGATCCGGGTCATGGTGCGCGGCGTCGAACGCCGCAGCGGCGACGATCGCCAGTGCCCGGCAGCCTTCGCAATAGGCACGCATCGTCATCAGCATTCGCCGCACGTCGGGGTGATGGATGATCGCCGCGCTGCCGGCGACCGAGCCGTCGACCGGGCGCGACTGAACGCGCTCGCGCGCGAACGCGGCCGCCTTCTGGTAGGCCGCCTCGGCGACGGCGATTCCTTGCATGCCGACGGCGTAGCGCGCCGCGTTCATCATGATGAACATGTACTCGAGGCCGCGGTTCTCCTCGCCGACAAGCGTGCCGATCGCGCCCGGGCCGTCGAGCCCCTGCCCGCCCTGGTCTCCGAACTGCAGCACCGCGGTCGGGCTCGCCTTGATGCCGAGCTTGTGCTCGATCGAGACGCACCAGGCGTCGTTGCGCGCACCGTTGCTGCCGTCGTCGTTGACGAGGAACTTCGGCACGATGAACAGGCTGATCCCCTTGACGCCTTCGGGCGCGCCGACGACGCGCGCCAGCACCAGATGGACGATGTTTTCGGCCATGTCGTGCTCGCCGTAGGTGATGAAGATCTTCGTTCCGAAAATCCTGTAGCGGCCGTCGCCGAGCGGTTCGGCACGCGTGCGCACGAGGGCGAGGTCGCTGCCGGCCTGCGCCTCGGTGAGGTTCATCGTCCCGGTCCACTCGCCCGAGATCATCTTCGGGATGAAGCGCTGCTGCTGCTCGGCCGTTCCGGCCGTGAGCAGCGCTTCGATCGCTCCGTCGGTGAGCAGCGGGCACAGCGCGAAGCTCATGTTCGCGCTGTTGATCATTTCGATGCAGGCCGCGCCGATCGTCTTCGGCAGGCCCTGGCCGCCGAACTCGGCCGGGTGCTGCAGCCCCTGCCAGCCGCCCTCGCCGAACTGGCGAAACGCCTGCTTGAAGCCCGGTGTCGTCGTCACCGCGCCGGCCTTCCACGTCGAGGGATTGACGTCGCCTTCGCGATTCAGCGGCGCCAGCACCTCCTGGCTGAAGCGAGCGCACTCCTCGAGCACAGCCTGCGCCGTCTCGAGACCGGCGTCGTCGAAGCCGGGGAGCCGGGCGATCGCCTCGAGGTCGGCCAACTCCTTCATGCAGAACAGCATGTCCTTGACCGGTGCGGTGTAGCTCATGACGGGACCTCTTGAAACAGGCGGAACTTCGAGTCCGAGAAAAAGCCCGCCGGCCGATCCTTCGGACGAGCGGGCCGGCGTGGGGAACCGCGAATCAGAGCGCGGCGACGAGCTCGGGCACGGCGACGAACAGATCCTGGACGAGGCCGTAGTCGGCGACGCTGAAGATCGGCGCCTCTTCGTCCTTGTTGATCGCGACGATGACCTTGGAGTCCTTCATGCCCGCGAGATGCTGGATCGCGCCGCTGATTCCGGCGGCGATGTAGAGCTGCGGCGCGACGATCTTGCCGGTCTGCCCGACCTGCCAGTCGTTCGGCGCGTAGCCGGCGTCGACGGCGGCGCGGCTCGCGCCGAGCGCGGCGCCGAGCTTGTCGGCGAGCGGCGTCAACACCTCGTTGAACTTGTCGCTCGAGCCGAGGGCGCGGCCGCCCGAGACGATGATCTTGGCCGAAGTGAGCTCGGGCCGGTCGTTCTTCGCGATCTCGGAGCGGACGAACGCCGTCCTGCCGGAATCGGCGACCGCCGTCAGCGTCTCGATGTTTGCGCTTCCGCCCGAAGCCGGCGCCGGGTCGAAGCCGGTCGCGCGCACCGTGATCACCTTGACGGCGTCAAGGCTCTGCACCGTCGCGATCGCGTTGCCGGCGTAGATCGGGCGCTCGAAGGTGTCGGGCGCGTCGACCTTGGTGATGTCGGAGATCTGGCCGACGTCGAGCTTGGCGGCGACGCGCGGGGCGATGTTCTTGCCCCACGCCGTCGCCGGAAAGACGATATGCGAGTAGGCCGGGGCGACCGCCAAGATCTGCGCCGTCATGTTCTCGGCCAGGCCGTGCGCGAACCACTCGCCCTCGGCGTGCAGCACCTTGGCGACGCCGCTGATCGCGGCAGCTGCCTTCGCCGCGCCCGCGGCGCCGGCACCGGCGATCAGCACGTGGACCTCGCCGCCGAGCTCGAGCGCCGCGCTGACCGTGTTGAGGGTGGAGGGACGAACCCCCACGTTGTCGTGCTCGGCGACGACGAGCGCCTTGATGTCAGCGGCCATCTAGATCACCTTCGCTTCGTTCTTGAGCTTCGCGACGAGGGTCGCGACGTCGGGCACCTTGACGCCGGCGCCACGCTTGGGCGGCTCGCTCACCTTGAGCGTCTTCAGGTGCGGCTTGACGTCGACGCCGAGGTCGGCCGGCTTGAAGACGTCCATCTGCTTCTTCTTCGCCTTCATAATGTTCGGCAGCGTCACGTAACGCGGCTCGTTCAGGCGCAGGTCGGTCGTCACGATGGCGGGCAGCTTGACCTTCAGGATCTCGAGGCCACCGTCCACTTCGCGCGTGATGTTCGCGAATCCACCTTCGACCTCGATTTTCGAGGCGAAGGTCGCCTGCGGCAGGTCGGCGAGGCCGGCGAGCATCTGCCCGGTCTGGTTGCAATCGTCGTCGATCGCCTGCTTGCCGAGAATGACGAGGCCCGGCTGCTCCTTGTCGACCAGCGCCTTCAGCAATTTCGCCACCGCCAGCGGCTGCAGCTCTTCGGCCGTCTCGACCAGGATGGCGCGGTCGGCGCCGATCGCCATCGCTGTACGCAGCGTCTCCTGGCATTGCGTGACGCCGCAGGAGACGGCGATCACCTCCGTCGCCACGCCCTTTTCGCGCAGCCGGACCGCCTCCTCGACGGCGATCTCGTCGAAAGGGTTCATGCTCATCTTGACGTTGGCGATGTCGACGCCTGAGGAGTCCGACTTGACCCGCACCTTGACGTTGTAGTCGACGACGCGCTTGACGGGGACGAGAACTTTCATCGAGGCTGCTCCTGGCAAGCGAAGGGTCGATCGAACGAGCCTTCCATTTTAAGCCAGTGCCGCTCGGCGGCCGGCGCGGGGAGCCTAGGAGGTCGGGCTCTTCGCGGACGCCCGGGTGGGCAGGACGTCGTCGCAGTAGAAGTGGACTTCGGCGTGCTGGACGCTGAACAGGTGCCAGCCGGTCGACTGGCCGACCGTGATCACGGCGTGTTTGCCCTCGGCGTCGCAGACTTCGTTCGCCCGCTTGATGCCATAGGCCTTGATCTCGGTGTCGTTCGTGGCGCCCCCGGCGTTCGGGCGAACCATGTATGCGCCGGGCCCGGACGGCACCACGTCGGATTTCGTGGAGCAACCAGCCAGCGCAAGGATGACGATCCCGATCCAGGCTCTCATGGGCTTTCCCCTTCCTTCTTGCGAACCGTCGCCGACCCGGACGACGCAGCAACGCGCCGCTTTGCGACTCTAAGGGCGAATCGGCGTTGCAGAGTATTGATATCGCGTCCGATTGCGTAGCAGTGCGCGCTCCGCTCTCGAGCAGCGCCGACCCGCCGCTATGATCCGGCTCACCGCCCGGGTGGCGAAATTGGTAGACGCAGCGGGCTTAAAACTCGCCGCTCGCTGAAAGGCGGCGTACGGGTTCGAGTCCCGTCCTGGGCACCAGGCCAGGACCTGTTCGCACTACGGAGGCTCGCGTTACCGCAGTGTGAACAGATCCTAGACCTGCAGGTGGGCGAGCAGGCGCTCGCGGCCAATCTCGCCGCGCTGTCCCTCGAGCGCGACCCGGCCCTGGTCGATCACGAGGTAGCGGTCGGCGATCAGCTCGGCGAACGCCAGGTTCTGCTCGACGACGACGAGCGCGGTGCCGGCGGCCTTCGCCGCGCCGATCAGCGCGGCCATGTGCAAGATGTTCTCCCACTGCACGCCTTCGCTCGGCTCGTCGAGCAGCAGCAGCGGCTGGCCTTCGGAGAGCCCGCGCGCGAACGACAGGATCTTCTTCTCGCCGCCCGAGAGCGTGCCGGCATGCTGCTCGAGGCGCCGCTCGAGGATCGGAAAGCGCGCGAGCAGCGGCGCCAGCGCCGCGAGGTCGCGATCGGCGCGCATCAGCGTCAGGTTGTCGCGCACGCTCAGGTCGTCGAACACCGGGCGCTCCTGCGGGCAGTAGCTGATGCCGAGCGCGCGCCGCCGCGCCGCCTCGATGCCCTCGAGCGAGCGGCCCTCGAAGCGCACGCTGCCTGCGCGGCACGGCAGCTGGCCGAAGAGCAGTTTGAGGAGGGTGCTCTTGCCGACGCCGTTGCGGCCGATCAGGCAGAGCACCTCGCCGGCCGCGACTGCGCCACTGACGCCGCGCACGACGACGACGTCGCCGTAGCCGCCGCAGAGTCCCTCGAACTCGAGGCGTGGTACGCTCACTTCTCGGCCCCGACGTAGATCGCCTGGACTGCCTCGTTCGCCTGGATCGCTGCGACGCTGCCCTCGGCGATCAGGCTGCCGTTGTGCAGCACGAAGACGTGGTCGGCGAGCTTGCGAACGAGGCTCATGTCGTGCTCGATCACGACGATCGTCGCACCGCGCCGCTCGCTCGCCCAGCGGATCACGTCGATCACCGCGGCGGTCTCGTGCGGCGAGAGGCCCGCACAGGGCTCGTCGAGCAGGAGCAGGCGCGGCTCGCCGAGCAACGCCATGGCGAGCTCGAGGATCTGCCGCTCGCCGTGCGAGAGCTGCGACGCCGTGCGCTCGGCGTCGGCCAGGAATGGATAGCGCAGCTGCAGCTCGTCGAGCAGCGCGCTCGACCAGCGTCGCAGGCGCGGACGCAGCAGCTGCAGCGGACGCGCGCGCCCGCTCCAGAGCGCGATCGCGACGTTGTCCGCGATCGCCAGGTGCGCGAACACGGAGGGGATCTGGAACTTTCGGCCGATGCCGAGACGAACGATGCGGTGCGTCTGCATCCGGTCGATGGCGCGGCCGTCGAAGCTCACGCGACCGGCCTGTGCCGGCAGCTCGCCGGTCAGCATGTCGAAGGTCGACGTCTTGCCGGCGCCATTCGGCCCGATCACGCAATAGATGCCCGGTCGCTCGAAG
>DATMGW010000398.1:0-14780 GCA_035555295.1 Caldimonas sp. | reverse complement strand
CGTCGCCGCCGGCATCGGCGGAGGCGGTCTCGTGCATCGCCTCGTCGGTCTCGAGAAAAGGGTTCCGCCCCATCGCGTCGTGGACTTCCTGCGCGAAATCGAGAGACGAGAGCTGAAGCAGCCGCACCGCATGCTGCAGGCGCGGCGTCACCGTATGTTGCTGGCGCTGCGTGGTTCGCAACGTTTGAAAGGTCATGGGCATCGCTTCCGGTTCGTCTTCGACGACGCAAGGGCCGACGGCGCCGGCCCTGCTCGATGCAGCGCTGCAACGCAACCCTCGTGCCACATGCAGTTGGCGCCGCGCGCGGCGCTTGCCACCTCGTGGCCGTCCCGGCGCGAGGGAAGACACGGCGCCGCACAGGCCGCGCTCCGCGCATCGCTTGCCGCAACTTTTGCCATCGCGAGGCGCTCGTTGCCGCGACTCGCGGCGCCCGCGTCGACCCCGCGGCATGGCGCTTGCCCCCGCTCGCGGATGACCGTCCTCCCGCGTTCCCCTGTTCCCGCTCCGCCCCTGCCGCCGACTCCCGAGTTGCCGACCGGCGTTCCTCCGCCGATCGACGACCCGAGGCCGGCGGGCGCGCCGGAGCCGGTGCGCGAGCCACCGCGGCCGCCCGCACCGGTCGTCGCCGCGCGATGATCTCTCGCGAACGCGCCTGCGACGACTTGTTCAGCGCATCCCTGGCCTGGCCCTCGGGTTGCGCCGGCTTGTCGCCACCTTCTATACTCGACCAACCGGTCGGTCGATTCTGTCGACGGGGGCGGGCTCGGGAAAAGCGGCGGCGCCGCAACGAATGGAGACACCCTTGGAAGACAGCCTCGTCCTCGTCAGCCATGACGCCGGCGTCCGCACCCTGGCGCTGAACCGGCCGAAGGCGCTGAACAGCTTCACCGGAGCGATGCACGTCGAGCTCGCCGCGGCGCTCGATGCGGCGGCGGACGATCGCGAGGTCCGTTGTGTCGTCCTGACCGGCAGCGGCCGGGGCTTCTGCGCCGGCCAGGATCTGGCCGACCCGGCGGTCGCGCCGAACCCCGAAGCGGGCGGCACGCCGACCGACGTCGGCGCCGCGATCGAGCGCTACTACAAGCCGCTCGCGATGCGCGTCCGGTCGATGCCCGTCCCGATCATCGCCGCCGTGAACGGCGTCGCTGCCGGCGCCGGTGCGAACCTGGCGTTGTGCTGCGACCTCGTCGTCGCAGCGCGCTCGGCGAGCTTCATCCAGGCCTTCGCGAAGATCGGCCTGATTCCCGATTGCGGCGGCACCTGGCTGCTGCCCCGCCTCGTCGGCCGCGCCCGGGCGCTCGCCCTGGCGCTGCTCGGCGACAAGCTTACGGCCGAGGACGCCGAGCGGATCGGCCTGATCTGGAAGTGCGTCGACGATGTCGCCTTCGACACCGAGGTGCGCGGCCTTGCCGCGCGGCTGGTCGCGATGCCGACGCGTGCCCTGGTCGCGGCGCGGATGGCGATCGACGCGTCGCAGCACCTCGATCTCGGCGCCGCGCTGAGTCACGAGGCGGCGGTGCAGCGCGAGCTCGGCGTTTCGCGCGACTTCCTCGAGGGTGTCGCCGCTTTCCTGGCGAAGCGCGCGGCGACGTTCTCGGACCGCTGACGATGAGCATTGCTGCCCACCCCGACCCGGCCGCCGTCGGCGCCTACATGTACGCCGCCGACCACGCCTCGCGCGGCCTCGGCATGCGCATCGCCAGTATCGGCGAGGGCGCGGCGACGCTGGAGATGAGCGTTCGCGACGACATGCTGAACGGCCACGAGATCTGCCACGGCGGCTTCATCACGACGCTGGCCGATTCGGCCTTCGCGTACGCCTGCAATTCGCGCAATGTCTATACCGTCGCCGCGGGGCTGAGCGTCGACTTCCTGGCGCCGGCGCATCGCGGCGACGTCCTCACGGCGACGGCCGCCGAAGCGTCGCGAGCCGGACGCACGGGAATCTACGACATCGTCGTCAGCAACCAGAAGGGCACGCGCATCGCCCTCGTGCGCGGCCGTTCGCACAGCGTTTCCGGCCGCACCGTGCTGCCGGCCAGGGAGTCGACATGACACAGAAGCGGCCGTTACCCGGTGAGCTGGAGCCGATCGAAAGGGCGAGCCTCGACGAGTTGCGTGCCTTGCAGCTGCAACGCCTGCGCTGGAGCCTGCAGCACGCCTACGACAACGTCGAGCACTACCGCAGGTCTTTCGATTCGAAGGGGGTGCACCCAGGCGATTTGAAGGAGCTCGGCGATCTCGCGAAGTTTCCCTTCACGGCCAAGGCCGACCTGCGCGATCACTATCCGTTCGGCCTCTTCGCCGTGCCGAGGGAGCGCATCGCCCGCATCCACGCTTCGTCGGGAACGACGGGCAAGCCGACGGTCGTCGGCTATACGCTGAAGGACATCGATATCTGGGCCGACCTGGTTGCGCGCTCGATCCGCGCCGCCGGCGGCCGCCCCGGAGACATGGTTCACGTCGCCTACGGCTACGGGCTGTTCACGGGCGGGCTCGGCGCGCACTACGGCGCCGAGCGCGCCGGCTGCACCGTGATCCCGATGTCGGGCGGGCAGACCGAGAAGCAGGTGCAGCTCATCTGCGATCTCAGGCCGAACATCATCATGGTCACGCCTTCGTACATGCAGGTGCTGATCGAGGAGCTCGTCCGCCAGGGCATCGACCCCAGATCGACCGGCCTCGAGGTCGGCATCTTCGGTGCCGAGCCGTGGACCGAAGCGATGCGCAAGGAGATCGAGACGAACGCCGGAATCGATGCCGTCGACATCTACGGCCTTTCGGAGGTGATGGGTCCGGGCGTTGCCAGCGAATGCATCGAGACGAAGGACGGCCCCGTCGTCTGGGAAGACCATTTCTATCCCGAGATCATCGATCCGCAAACCGGCGAGGTGCTTCCCGACGGCGAGGAGGGCGAGCTCGTCTTCACGACCCTGACGAAGGAGGCGCTGCCGGTCGTCCGCTACCGCACGCGCGACCTGACCCGGCTCCTGCCGGCGACGGCGCGGTCGATGCGGCGCATGGGCAGAATAGTCGGCCGCAGCGACGACATGCTCATCATCCGCGGCGTCAACCTCTTTCCGACGCAGATCGAGGAGATCGTCCTCGGCCACGGCAAGCTCTCCGGGCAGTATCAGCTCGTCGTCGCGCGCGAAGGCAATCTCGACACCGTCGAGGTGCGCTGCGAGATGCTGCCGGCGCACGCCGAGGAGAATCGCGACGAGATCGCGGCGTGGCTGCGTCATCGCATCAAGACGATGGTCGGCATCACGACGGCGGTGAGCGTCGGCCTGCCCTACACGCTCGAGCGCACCCTCGTCGGCAAGGCGCGGCGCGTCATCGACGAGCGCAGGAAATAGGCGGCGGAAGGATCAGCCATGTACACGCAGGCGATGGACACGATGGGCAAGGACCGCGACGACGCGCCGAAGCCCGTGCGCTCTGCCGAAGAGGCGAAGCGCCAGGACGCGTTCGACGCGCGGATCGACGCCGGCGAATTCATCGAGGCCAAGGACTGGATGCCCGAGCACTACAGGAAGACCCTGGTGCGGCAGATCAGCCAGCACGCGCATTCGGAGATCGTCGGCATGCTGCCCGAGGGCAACTGGATCAGCCGCGCGCCGACGCTCAAGCGCAAGGCGATCCTGCTCGCCAAGGTGCAGGACGAAGCCGGCCACGGCCTCTATCTCTACGCCGCCGCCGAGACGCTCGGCACCTCGCGCGACCAGCTCTACGAGGCGCTGCACTCGGGCAAGGCCAAGTACAGCTCGATCTTCAACTACCCGACGCTGAGCTGGGCCGACATGGGCGTGATCGGCTGGCTCGTCGACGGCGCGGCGATCATGAACCAGGTGCCGCTGTGCCGCTGCTCGTACGCGCCGTACGCGCGCGCGATGGTGCGCATCTGCCGCGAGGAATCGTTCCATCAGCGGCAGGGCTTCGAGGCGCTGCTGACGATGATGACGCACGGCAGCGACGCGCAGAAGGCGATGGTGCAGGACGCCGTCGACCGCTGGTGGTGGCCGAGCCTGATGATGTTCGGGCCGCCCGACAGCGAATCGCCGAACTCCGAGCAGTCGATGCGCTGGGGCATCAAGCGCATCAGCAACGACGACCTGCGCCAGAAGTTCGTCGACGCGACGGTCGAGCAGTCGAAGATCCTCGGCGTGACGATGCCTGACCCTGCCCTGCGCTGGAACGAGGCGCGCCAGAGCTACGACTTCGGTGCCATCGACTGGAAGGAGTTCTGGCAGGTCGTCGGCGGCGACGGACCATGCAACCGCGAGCGGCTGGCGGCGCGGGTCAAGGCCTGGGAAGACGGCGCCTGGGTGCGCGACGCGGCGATGGCGCACGCGCACAAACACGCGTTCAAGGAGGCTGCATGAGCGCCGCGCCGTCGCCCAATGAATGGCCGCTGTGGGAGGTGTTCGTCCGCAGCAAGGCCGGCCTCGACCACAAGCATTGCGGCAGCCTGCACGCCGCCGACGCGCCGATGGCGATCCAGCTGGCCCGCGACGTCTACACGCGGCGCCAGGAAGGCACGAGCGTGTGGGTCGTCCGCTCCGACCAGATCACGGCCAGCGACCCCGGCGACAAGGCGGCGTACTTCGATCCGATGGCCGACAAGGTCTATCGCCATCCGACCTTCTACGAGCTGCCGAAGTCGCTCGACCACATGTGAGGCCGGGGTGACGCAAGCCTCGATTGCCGTCTCGCCCGACGCCTCGGTGCAGTACCTGCTGCGCATCGGCGACACCTGCCTGATCCTCGCGCAGCGCCTGGCCGAATGGTGCGGCCACGCGCCGGTCGTCGAGGAAGACATCGCCTTGTCGAACATGGCGCTCGACCTGATCGGCCAGGCGAGGGCGGTGCTGACGCGCGCCGGCCAGCTCGAAGCCGAGGGCGGCGGCGAGCACCACGACGAAGACCAGCTCGCCTTCCTGCGCGACGAGCGCGACTTCCGCAACCTGACGCTGGTCGAGCTGCCGCGCGGCGACTTCGCGGTGACGATGCTGCGCAACTTCGCGGTCGCGTCCTTCCTCGAGCTGCTCTGGCAGCGCCTCGAGAGCTCGAGCGATTCCGAGCTGGCGGGAATCGCCGGCAAGGCGGTCAAGGAAGCGCGCTATCACCGCGAGCACGCCGCCGACTGGGTCGTCCGCCTCGGCGACGGCACGACCGAATCGGCAGCGCGCATGAAGGCGGCGCTCGACGGGCTCTGGCCGTACGTCGCCGAGATCTTCGAGGCCGACACGGTCGACGAGCTGGCCGCCGCGGCGCGCATCGGCCCGCGCTGGGCCGACCTGCGCGACGAGTGGCGCGCCCGCTTCGAGAGCGTCATCGGCGCGGCCAGTCTGACGCTGCCTGCCGATCGCCCGTTCCGCAGCACCGGCAAGAGCGGGCGGCACAGCGAGCACCTGGGCTACATCCTGGCCGAGATGCAGCACCTGCAGCGCTCGTTTCCGGGAGGCGTGTGGTGAGCGACGCGCTGCTCTCGTCGCGCGTCGAGCGCGCCTGGCAGGTGCTCGGCACCGTGCTCGATCCGGAAGTGCCGGTCGTCTCGGTCTGCGATCTGGGCATCGTCCGCGACGTGATCGAGTCGGAGGATGCAGGCCTGACCGTCGTCGTCACGCCGACCTACTCGGGTTGCCCGGCGACCGAGGTCATCGAGAAGAGCATCGTCGATGCGCTCGAGGCGGAGGGGCTCGGCCCGGTGCGTATCGAGATGCGCCGCGCTCCCGCCTGGACGACCGACTGGATGAGCGAAGCCGGTCGCACCAAGCTGCGCGCGTACGGCATCGCGCCGCCCGGGCCGGTCGCGGCGGCAGCGGTCGCGCCGTTGCGCTTCGTCCGGCGCGCGTCGACGGTGGCGCTGGCGTGTCCGCGCTGCGAGAGCACGAATACGGAACGCATCTCCGCGTTCGGGGCGACCGCCTGCAAGGCGCTCTGGCGCTGTCGCGCCTGCGGCGAGCCGTTCGAGCACTTCAAGCCCATATGACGGCCCGATGGCGCCTGACTTCGTTTGCTGTCCCCCGAGGGGACGGCAACGCCGTTGGGGCGGCCCGGCGGCCGTTGCTTTCATGACCAGCCTGCATTTCCATCCGCTCAAGATCAAGAGCGTCCGGCCCGAGACCGAGGAGGCCGTCGTCGTGTCGTTCGACGTGCCGGCCGACCTCGCCGAGGCGTTTCGCTTCACGCACGGACAGCACCTGACGCTGCGCAACACGATCGAAGGCAGCGACGAGCGGCGCTCGTATTCAATCTGCGCCGGCGTCGGGGACGGCGAGCTGCGCGTCGGCGTGCGCAAGGTGCCGGGCGGGCGCTTCTCGACCTGGATCAACGAATCGCTGAAGCCCGGCGACACGATCCAGGTGATGGCGCCGGAAGGCCGCTTCTTCGTCCCGCTCGATCCGATGGCGGCACGCCACTACCTCGGCATCGCCGGCGGAAGCGGCATCACGCCGATCCTGTCGATCATGAAGACGGTGCTGGCCGCCGAGCCGAAGTCGCGCTTCACGCTGATCTACGGCAACCGCAAGCTCCGCTCGACGATGTTCATGGAAGAGATCGAGGACCTGAAGAACCGCTACCTCTCGCGCCTGACCCTGCACCTGGTGTTCTCGCAGGAAGCCACCGACCTGCCGCTCTACCACGGCCGGCTCGGGCGCGACAAGATCGGCGAGTTCCTCGCGGCGGGCGGGCTCGTCGACGCGGCGCGCCTCGACCATGCATTCGTCTGCGGCCCGCACGGCGTCAACGACGAAGCCGAGGCGGCGCTGCGCGCCGCCGGCCTCGCCGCCGAGAAGATCCACATCGAGCGCTTCGGCATTCCCGATGCCGCCGGCGACGCGGCGCGCGCGGCGCTGCACGCGCCGCGCGAAGGCGACGCCGCCGACGCGAAGATCACGATCATCCGCGACGGCGTGAAGAGCGAGATCGATTTCCACGCCTACCAGGGCAACGTGCTCGAGGCCGCGGCGGCGGCGGGGCTCGATGTCCCGTTCTCGTGCAAGTCGGGCGTCTGCTGCACTTGCCGCGCCAAGCTCCTCGAAGGCGAGGTGCGGATGGAGCGCAACTTCGCGCTCGAGAAGCATGAGGTCGCCACCGGCTACGTGCTGACCTGCCAGGCGCATCCGCTGACGGAGCGCGTCACGATCTCGTTCGACGAGCGGTAGCGCGAAGCACATGCCGCGCGGACGCGCCCAGGGCTACGACGAGCTGCGCGAGCAGATCCTGGCGCGCGCGGCGCGCCTGTTCGCGCGGCGCGGCTACACGGCGACGACGATGAACGAGGTTGCCGAGGCGTGCGGCGTGTCGAAGCCGTCGCTGTATCACTACGTGCGCGACAAGCAGCAGCTGCTCGTCGAGATCGCCGAGACACACATCGCCAGGCTCGAGGCGCTCGTCGAAGAGGTCGTCGCCGAGACGCAGGCGCCCGAAACACGCATGCGCCGCCTGATCGCCGCGTTTCTCGCCGTCTACGCGGGGGCCCAGGCCGAGCACCGTGTCCTCACCGAGGACGTCCGCTTCCTGCAGCCGGCAGATCGCCGCCGCATCCTCGACGGCGAGCGCAAGGTCGTCGCCGCTTTCGCCGATGCGATCGCCCAGGCGCGGCCGGAACTGCGCGGCGCCGGGCTCGACAAGCCGCTGACGATGCTGCTCTTCGGCATGATGAACTGGATGTTCACCTGGCTGAAGCCACGTGGCTCGCTGACGCACGCCGAGATGGCGCCGATCGTCGCCGACCTGTTCTTCGGCGGGCTCGGCGCGGTGCAGGCGAACGGCGGCCGGTCCTCGATACACCGCGGCGACGGCAAGGCGCCGCGCCCGGCGCCGCGTAGCCCGCGCCTGCTCGCTGCCGCCACGTCGCGGCCGCGTCCCTGATCGCCCCTTGAAAGACCTGCCATGAGCGCGACACCCATCCTGCAAAGCCTGATCGCCGATCGCTGGGTCGGCTCGCGCGCCGGCGCCGCGCTCGCCAGCGCCATCGACGGTACGACGATCTACCAGACGCACGCCGACGCGGTCGATTTCGGCGAAGCGCTTGCGCATGCGCGCAAGGTCGGCGGGCCGGCGCTGCTGGCGATGGACTTCCAGCAGCGCGCGGCGCGGCTGAAGGCGCTCGCCGCCTACATGAACGAGCGCAAGGAATCGCTCTACACGATCTCGCGCCACACCGGCGCGACGCGCAACGACGGCTGGGTCGACATCGAAGGCGGCACCGGCACGCTCTACGCCTACGCCTCGATGGGCGGCAACGAGCTGCCTTCGGGCAACGTCGTCCACGAGGGACCGGCGGTGCAGCTCGGCAAGAAGGGCCACTTCGCGGGAACGCACATCCTGGTTCCGCGCGGCGGCGTCGCCGTGCACATCAACGCCTTCAACTTTCCGGTCTGGGGTCTGCTCGAGAAATTCGCGCCGACCTTTCTCGCCGGAATGCCCTGCATCGCCAAGCCGGCGACGGCGACGAGCTACCTCACCGAGGCGATGGTGCGGATGATGGTCGAGTCGGGCCTCTTGCCTGCGGGCAGCCTGCAGCTCGTCATCGGCGGCACCGGCGACCTGCTCGACCGGCTCGACGGCCAGGACGTCGTCACCTTCACCGGCTCGGCCGACACGGCGCTCAAGCTGCGCGGCAACGCCAACCTGCTGGCGAAATCGATTCCGTTCAACGCCGAGGCCGATTCGCTCAACGCCGCGATCCTCGGCCCCGACGTGGCACCTGGCGACGAGGAGTTCGAGCTCTTCGTCAAGGAAGTCGTCCGCGAGATGACGGCCAAGGCGGGACAGAAGTGCACCGCGATCCGTCGCGCCATCGTGCCGCGCGCGCATCTCGACGCGGTCGCCGCCAAGCTGCGCGAGCGGCTCGGCCGGGTCGTCTTCGGCGACCCCGCCGTGGAAGGCGTGAAGATGGGGGCGCTGGCCTCGTGGGCTCAGCAGAACGACGTCGCCGAGCGGGTCGCGACGCTCGCCCGCGGCAACGAGATCGTCGTCGGCAAGGACGAAGCCTTTGCTCCGCTCGGCGAAGGCGCGATGAACGGCTCGTTCTTCGCGCCGACGCTGCTGCTGTGCCGCGACGCAATGAAGAACGATGCGGTCCACGAGGTCGAGGCGTTCGGCCCGGTCAGCACGCTGATGCCGTATGGCGATTTCGACGAAGCGCTCGCGCTCGCGGCGCGCGGCCGCGGCAGCCTGGTCGCGACGCTCATCACGCGCGACCGGAAGGTCGCGGCGCACGCGATTCCGCAGATGGCCGCCTGGCACGGCAGGCTTCTCATTCTCGACCGCGAGGCGGCCGCCGAATCGACCGGCCACGGCTCGCCCCTGCCGATGCTGAAGCACGGCGGACCGGGCCGTGCCGGGGGCGGCGAGGAGCTCGGCGGCATCCGCGCCGTCAAGCACTATCTGCAGCGCGCCGCGCTGCAGGGATCGCCCTCGATGCTGACCGCGGTCACCGGCGAATATGTGCGCGGCGCGGCGCTGCAGGAAGGCGAGGTGCACCCGTTTCGCAAGTACTTCGAGGAGCTGGCGATCGGCGATTCGCTGCTGACGCACCGGCGCACCGTCAGCGAGGCCGACATCGTCGCATTCGGCGGCATCTCGGGCGACTTCTTCTACATGCACTTCGATGCGATCGCGGCCAAGGAATCGGCGTTCGGCCAGCGCATCGCGCACGGCTACTTCGTGCTCTCGGCGGCGGCAGGCCTGTTCGTCTCGCCTGCGCCCGGCCCGGTGCTCGCCAACTACGGGCTCGACACGCTGCGCTTCGTCAAGCCGGTCGCGATCGGCGACACGATCCGGGCGCGCCTGACCTGCAAGCGCAAGATCGATCGCAACCGCAAGGACGCGCAGGGACGCGGCCAGGGCGTCGTCGCCTGGGACGTCGAGGTGACGAATCAGGACGACGAAGTCGTCGCGAGCTACGACATCCTGACCCTGGTGGCCAAGCGCAGCGCCTGAGCGGCGCCGGCCGCGGACGGGAAAACCCCTTCGAAGCCGGGCACGGCCGCTCCTAGAATCGCCCCCCACTCGCAGCAGGAACCCCGATGGCCGCACCCCGTCGCGCCGGCACGCCGAAGCCCGCCGCAGCCGCCAGCACCGGGCCGCGTATCCTCAAGAAGTATCCGAACCGACGCCTCTACGACACCGAGGTGTCGAGCTACATCACGCTCGCCGAGGTCAAGGCGATGGTGTTGCAGGGCGTCGACTTCGAGGTCCGCGACGCCAAGACGGGAGAGGACCTGACGCGCAGCATCCTGCTGCAGATCATCCTCGAGGAAGAGACCGGCGGCGTGCCGATGTTCTCGGCGGGCATGCTGTCGCAGATCATCCGTTTCTACGGCCATGCGATGCAGGGAATGATGGGCTCGTACCTCGAGAAGAACCTGCAGACCTTCACCGACATCCAGGGGCGCCTGGCGCAGCAGTCCAAGGGCCTCTACGACCCGACCCTGCAGACCCCCGAGATGTGGGCGAAGTTCCTGAGCGGCCAGGCTCCGGTCGTGCAGAACCTGATGGGCAACTATCTCGACCAGTCGCGCAACATGCTGCTGCAGATGCAGGAGCAGATGAGCAAGCAGGCGGCGACGCTCTTCCCGACGCTGCCCGCCAAGCCCGTTCCGCGCAAGCGCTAGCCGCGTCGGCAAGGGGACACGGTGCATCGGTGAAAATCGGTCCATGACCGGAGAACGACTGCTCGAGCGCCCGCAGGTGGCCGGCGCTGTACCGAAGATCGGCTTCGTCTCGCTCGGTTGCCCGAAGGCGTTGACCGATTCGGAGCTGATCCTGACGCGCCTGTCGGCGGAGGGCTACGCGACCTCGAAGACCTTCGCCGGGGCCGACCTCGTCATCGTCAACACCTGCGGCTTCATCGACGCCGCGGTCGAGGAAAGCCTGGCGACGATCGGCGAGGCGCTCGCCGAGAACGGCAGGGTCGTCGTCACCGGATGCCTCGGCGCGAAGGCAGGCGAGGGCGGCGGCAACCTGGTGCGGCAAAGGCACCCGAGCGTGCTCGCCGTGACCGGCCCGCACGCGACCGACGAGGTCATGGCCGCCGTGCACGCGCATCTGCCCAGGCCGCACGATCCCTTCGTCGACCTGGTCCCGTCGCCGCGCGCACAGGTCGGGATCAAGCTGACGCCCAGGCACTACGCCTACCTGAAGATCAGCGAAGGCTGCAACCACCGCTGCACCTTCTGCATCATCCCGAGCCTGCGCGGCGACCTCGTCTCGCGCCCGATCGGCGACGTGCTCGCCGAGGCCGCGGCGCTGTTCGAGTCCGGCGTCCGCGAGCTGCTCATCGTCAGCCAGGACACGAGCGCGTACGGCGTCGACGTCCGCTACCGAACCGGCTTCTGGAACGGGCGGCCCGTGAAAACGCAGCTGCTCGAGCTGTGCCGGCAACTCGCGGAGATCGCCGCGCCGCACGGCGCCTGGGTCCGCCTGCACTACGTCTATCCCTACCCGCACGTCGACGCCATCCTGCCGCTGCTGGCGACGGGCGCGATCCTTCCCTACCTCGACGTGCCGTTCCAGCATTCGCATTCCGACGTCCTGCGCCGGATGAAGCGCCCGGCGAGCGGCGAGAAGAACCTCGAGCGGCTGGCGCGCTGGCGCGAGATCTGCCCCGAGCTCGTCGTCCGCAGCACCTTCATCGCCGGCTTCCCGGGCGAAAGTGAGGCCGAGTTCGACGACCTGCTCGCCTTCATCCGCGAGGCGAAGATCGACCGCGCAGGCTGCTTTGCCTATTCACCGGTCGCCGGCGCCGCGGCCAACGCCTTGCCCGGGATGCTTCCTCTCGAAGTGCGCGAGGAACGCCGGGCCCGGTTCATGGCCGTCGCCGGGGCCGTGTCGGCGGCCAAGCTCGCCGGCCGCGTCGGCGCGACGATGCAGGTGCTCGTCGATTCGGCGCCGGCTCTCGGCCGCAAGGGTGGCGTCGGCCGCAGTTATGCCGATGCGCCCGAGATCGACGGCCGGGTCCGCCTGCTTCCGACCGAGAAGGCGTCGAAGACGCTCAAGGCCGGCGAGTTCACTCGCGCGAAGATCATCGCTGCCGACGGGCACGACCTCGTCGGCGTTCCGCTCTGAAGCGATGAAGAAGCGCAAGTCCGCCGCGAGCACCGCGCTGATCGCGCACGCCTACCGGCCGCCGGCGGGCTTTGCCTCGGTGCAGCCGGCCGTGCACAAGGCCTCGACCGTCCTCTTCGCGAACGCGGCGGCGCTGCGTGCCCGCTCCTGGAAGGAGAAGACCGGCTACACCTACGGCCTGCACGGAACGCCGACGACCTTCACGCTCGAGGAGCGCATCGCCACGCTCGAGGGCGGGCTGGAGACGTTGCTCGTGCCGAGCGGGCTGGCCGCGATCTGCCTCGTCGACGCCGCGCTGCTGCGCTCCGGCGACGAGCTCGTGATTCCCGACAACGCCTACGGGCCGGGCAAGGAGCTGGCGCGCAACGAGCTCGCGAGATGGGGAATCACGCATCGCTTCTACGACGCGATGGACCCGCAATCGCTCGCCGCGGCGCTGACGCCGGCGACCCGGCTCGTCTGGCTCGAGGCGCCGGGCTCGGTGACGATGGAGTTCCCCGACCTGCCGACGCTCGTTCGCATCGTCCGCCGGCAACCGGACGTGGTCGTCGCGATCGACAACACGTGGGGCGCCGGCCTCGCGTTCGATGCATTCGCGCTCGGCACGGACACGGCGGCGTCTGGCGTCGACGTCTCGATCCAGGCGCTCACGAAGTACCCGTCCGGCGGCGCCGACGTGCTGATGGGCGCGGTGACGACGCGCGACGCGGCCTTGCACCAGCGCCTGAAGGCGACGCACATGCGGATGGGCGCGGGCGTCGGCGGGAACGACGCCGAGCTCGTGCTGCGCGCGCTACCGTCGATCGTGCTGCGCTACGAAGCGCAGGATCGCGCCGGTCGCGAGCTCGCCGCCTGGTGGAGGGAGCGACCCGAGGTCGTCGCCGTGCTCCATCCGGCGCTGCCGGGATCGCCGGGACACGAGCACTGGGCTGCGCTCTGCTCGCACGCGGCAGGCCTCTTTTCGGTCGTCTTCGACACGCGTTTCGCCGCGGCGCAGGTCGACGCGTTCGTCGACGCGTTGAAGATCTTCCGCATCGGCTACTCGTGGGCCGGGCCGGTCAGCCTGGCCGTCCCCTACGATGTCGGCGCGATGCGGTCGCGGCCGGCGTGGCGCGGCACGCTGGTGCGCTTCTCGATCGGCCTGGAGGCCGCGTCCGACCTGATCGACGACTGCGCGCAGGCCCTGGCCGCGCTCGAGCCCGCGGGGCGCTGAGGTTGCGCGGCGGGCCTCAGCGCCGCCGTTCGCGCAGGCGCATCGCCAGGCCGGCCGGCGCCATCGTGAACGACATCCTTTCGTCGGGCTCCTTGCCGTCGGGCGTCGCGACGCTGACGACGTCGAAGCGGCCGAGCAGCGTCGCCAGCGCCATCTTCATCTCAAGCATCGCCAGGTGCCGACCCGGGCAGACACGAGGCCCGGCGCCGAACGGCATCGAGACGCGATTGGCCGAAGTGGCACTATGCCCGGCGTCGGCATCGAGCCAGCGTTGCGGATCGAAGCGCTCGGCGCCGGCGAAATAGTCGTCGCGCAAGGCGTCGCTGCGTAGCGCGCCGAAGACGAGCGTCCTCGCCGGCACGCGGATGTCGGCCACCGTCGTATCGCGCAGGGCCTGCAAGGTGAGCGAGGGTGCGACCGGCTTCAGGCGCATCGTCTCGTTGGCGCAGGCTTCGAGCCAGACGAGCCTGGCGAAGCGCTCGGCCGTCCACTCGGCCGGATCGCCGGCGACGGCATCGACCTCGGCGCGCGCGCGCTCGAGGCACTCCGGATGTTCGGCAAGCAGCCAGATCGCCCAGGCCAGCGTGTTCGCCGTCGTGTCCTCGCCGGCGAGGAGCATCGTCATCACGTTGCCCGAGACCTCGGCGTCGGTGATGCCGGATCCCGGATCGTCGGCGGCGACGAGCATCGCCTCGAGCAGGTTCGCGGGTGCGACGCGCCGCGCCGGGTCGGCGTCGAGGCGGTGCCGCGCCGCTGCGACGAAGCTGTCGATCGCGGCGTTGACGGCGGCGACGCTGACATCGAGCTCGCGGTCGGCCCGCGTCTTCCACCAGCGCCAGGTCGCGAACGGCGCGAGCAGGCGGCGGAACATCGCGGGAAAGATCTTGTCGAGATGGCGCTGGATGATCTCGTCGTCCGATTCGAGCGTGTTGACCTCGCTGCCGAAGGCCAGGCCCGAGATCGCGTCGACCGTGAAGCGCATCAGGTCGGCCTGCAGGTCGATCGCCGCATCGGCCGCCGCGGCGCGCCGCCAGCGTCCCTCGAGGCGGCCCGCGACCCTGACGAGCGACGGGAAGTAGGCGCGCAGATGGCGCGGATCGAAGCTGGCCATGACCATCCGGCGCTGCCGCCGCCAGGCATCGCCTTCGGCGCCGAAGACGCCGGCGGCCAGGCCGATCTCGGCGGCAACGTCGCGAAAGCGCTTGGTGCGGCGAAACCCCTCGGGCCGGTCGCGAAAGATGACTCCCATGGCGACGTGGTCGGCGACGACCAGCAGGCGCTCGCGGCCGAGGCTGAAGCGAAAGAACGGCCCGTAGCGGCGCGCCCACGCTTCCACCTGCTGGTGGATGTGCGGCTTGTCGATCTGCAGCATGTTGCCGAGGAGCGGCAGGCCGGGCGGCCCGGGCAGATCATCAATCTCGCGCAGCGCGGGCGGTTGCGCCGGTATCAGGGCTTCGGCGGGGGTCGACATCTCGGTTCCTC